>JBJTEN010000019.1:0-8843 GCA_046092925.1 Phenylobacterium sp.
GCCCGTCGCGCCGCCGGCGAGGCGGGGCCCCTCGAGGGCGCGCCCCTCGGTATCAAGGACCTCTTCTGCACCGAGGGTGTCCGCACCACGGCCGGCAGCCGCATCCTCGGGACCTTCACCCCCACCTACGAGTCCACGGTCACGTCGCAGCTCTGGCGCGATGGCGCCGTGATGCTCGGCAAGCTGAACCTGGACGAGTTCGCCATGGGCTCCTCCAACGAGACCTCGGCCTTCGGGCCCGTGGTCAGCCCCTGGCGGCGAGCGGGCGACGCCGCCCCCCTGACCCCCGGCGGTTCCTCCGGCGGCTCGGCCGCCGCCGTCGCGGCCGGCCTCTGCCTGGGCGCCACCGCCACCGACACCGGCGGCTCCATCCGCCAGCCGGCCGCCTTCACGGGCACGGTCGGCATCAAGCCCACCTATGGCCGCTGCTCTCGCTGGGGGGTGGTCGCCTTCGCGTCCTCGCTGGACCAGGCCGGGCCGATCGCCCGGACAGTGGAGGACGCCGCCCTCCTCCTGACGTCCATGTCGGGCCATGACCCCAAGGATTCCACCAGCCTGGACGTGGAGGTCCCGGACTTCTCGTCCTTCGTCGGCCGGTCGGTGAAGGGCCTGAGGATCGGCGTACCCAAGGAGTACCGGGTCGACGGCATGCCCGCCGAGATCGAGGCCCTGTGGGAGCAGGGGATCGCCTGGCTGCGCGACGCCGGCTGCGAGATCGTCGAGGTTTCCCTGCCGCACACCCGCTACGCCCTGCCGGCCTACTACATCGTCGCTCCGGCGGAGGCCTCCTCCAACCTCGCGCGCTATGACGGCATGCGCTACGGCCTGCGCGCCGACGCCGCCAGCCTGACCGACACCTACGAGACCTCCCGGGCCCAGGGCTTTGGCGAGGAGGTCAAGCGGCGCATCCTGATCGGCACCTACGTGCTGTCGGCGGGCTATTACGACGCCTACTACCTGCGGGCCCTGAAGGTGCGACGGCGCATCGCCGACGACTTCAGCCAGGCCTTCGGGAAGGTCGACGCCCTCCTGACTCCCACGGCGCCCTCGGCGGCCTTCGCCCTGGGCGAAAACGCCGACGACCCGGTCGCCATGTACCTGAACGACATCTTCACGGTGACGGTGAACCTGGCCGGGCTGCCGGGCATGAGCCTTCCGGCGGGGCTGGACGCCCGGGGCCTGCCCCTGGGGCTTCAGCTGATCGGCCGCCCCCTGGACGAGGGACTTCTCTTCTCCCTGGGCGGCGCCATCGAGAAGGCGGCGGGCTTCTCGGCGAAGCCCGCGCGCTGGTGGTGATCAGGTTTTCCGGGCGGAGCCCGAGCCTACTTGGCGGCCGGCTTGTCGGCCGGCGGGGCGCCTGATCCCTGAGCCATCTTGTCGAGGGCGGTCTGAACGGCGGCCAGGCGGTCGTCGGCGATCACGCCGCCGGACATGGGCTGAAGCTGGCGAAGGGTCATGCCCTTGAACTGATCATAGGCGGGGTGCTGGGTCAGGCCCGGCAGTTCCCTGTCCAGGATTTCCTTGCCGGCCGGAGTGGCGGCGAGCTCGGCGATCGGCGTGGTTTCCACCGACTTGGCTCCCTGCGCGAGGGCCGTTCCGGCGGCCAGGGCGAGGGACAGGCCGGCCAGGCCGGCGATCAGGGTCTTCTTCATGCGGGGTCTCCAGTGTGGGGCGTCGGATGACCCGCGCCCGGGTCGGCCGGAGGAGGCGACAAATCCTGTGGCTGCGCAAGAGGCTTCCGCTGGGATCGACCGCGCACTAAACAGGCGGCATGAGCGAGACATCCAAACTGATCCAGGGCCGGACCGGTCCGTGGGAAATCGTGCTGGGCCTGGAGGTCCATGCGCAGGTGGCCTCAAACGCCAAACTCTTCTCGGGGGCGGCGGTTGGCTTCGGGGCCGGTCCGAACGCCCAGGTCAGCCTGGTGGACGCCGCCATGCCCGGCATGCTGCCCGTCCTCAACCGCTACTGCGTGGAGCAGGCGGTGCGCACCGGCCTGGGCCTGAAGGCGAAGATCAACCTGACCAGCCGCTTCGACCGGAAGAACTATTTCTATCCGGACCTGCCCCAGGGCTATCAGATCAGCCAGTTCAAGGACCCCATCGTCGGCGAGGGTGAGGTGCTGGTCGAGCGCGATGATGGCTCCACCTTCACGGTCGGGATCGAGCGCCTCCACCTTGAGCAGGACGCCGGCAAGAGCCTGCACGACCAGGACCCGAACGCCACCTATGTGGACCTGAACCGGGCCGGCACAGCCCTGATGGAGATCGTCTCCCGGCCCGACATGCGTTCGTCCGAGGAGGCGGCCGCCTACGTCAAGAAGCTGCGGACCATCCTGGTCTACCTTGGCAG
This sequence comes from Phenylobacterium sp., assembly GCA_046092925.1. Taxonomy (GTDB): domain Bacteria; phylum Pseudomonadota; class Alphaproteobacteria; order Caulobacterales; family Caulobacteraceae; genus Phenylobacterium. Next base: position 2,353 of record JBJTEN010000019.1, read on the forward strand.
CTGCGACGGCGATATGGAGAAGGGCAACCTGCGGGCGGACGTGAACGTTTCTGTCCGCCGCCCCGGCGAGGGCCTCGGGACGCGTTGCGAGATCAAGAACGTCAACTCCTACCGTTTCATCCAGCAGGCCATCGAGTACGAGGCCCGCCGGCAGATCGAGATCCTCGAGGATGGCGGGAAGATCGACCAGGAGACCCGGCTCTTCGACCCGGTGAAGGGCGAGACCCGGTCCATGCGCTCCAAGGAGGATGCGCACGACTACCGCTATTTCCCGGACCCCGACCTCCTGCCCCTGGTGCTCGACCCGGCCTGGGTCAAGGCCATCGAGGACAGCCTGCCGGAACTGCCGGACGCCAAGAAGGCGCGCTTCCAGAGCCAGTACGGCCTGACCGCCTATGACGCCGGCGTGCTGATCAGCGAGCAGGCCAGGGCCGACTATTACGAGGCCGCCGCCAAGGGCCGCGACGCCAAGCTGGTGGCCAACTGGGTGACCAACGACCTCGCCGCCCGGCTAACGGCGGCCGGGACGCCCATCTCGGACAGCCCTATCGCCCCGGACGAGATCGCCGAGCTGGTGGCCCTGATCGAGGAGGGGGTGATCTCCTCCAAGATCGCCAAGGACGTTTTCGAGCGGATGTGGGCGGGCGAGGGCCGTCCGCGCGCCATCGTGGAGGCGCAAGGCCTGCAGCAGGTGTCCGACACCGGCGCCCTTGAGTCTCTCGTCGACCAGCTGATCGCCGACAATCCCGGCCAGGCCTCCGCCGTCCGCGAGAAACCCCAGGCCATCGGCTGGTTCGTCGGCCAGGTCATGAAGGCCACGGGCGGCAAGGCCAACCCCGGGGCCGTCAACCAGATCCTGAAGGCCAAGCTCGGGCTCTGAGCCCGCCAAGGAGGCGCAAGATGGCGTCAGCGTTCGAGACCGCCTGGACCTGCTTCGAGGTCACGCTCCAGGATCGGGTGGCCCATATCCGCCTGAACCGCCCAGAGGCGTTCAATTCCATGAACCGGGCGTTCTGGAACGAGCTGCCGGCCATTGTTGACGACATCAGCGACAACGCCCGGGCCCGGGTGATCGTCATCTCCTCCACGGGCCGGCACTTCACCGCCGGCATGGACCTGCAGAATTTCGCCGGGGTCGGCGGCGGCGGGACGGGGGAGGGGCCCCGGCGTCCGGACATCGCCGGCGAGGCCTCCCGGGCGCACCTGGAATCGCTCCAGGACGCCTTCTCCTGCCTGGACCGGGCCCGCATGCCGGTGATCGCCGCCATCCAGGGCGGCTGCGTCGGCGGCGGGGTGGACCTGACCGCCGCCTGCGACATCCGCTACGCCAGCGCCGAGGCCTTCTTCTGCATCCAGGAGATCAACATCGGCATGACCGCCGATGCCGGCACCTTTCCGCGGCTCTGCCGGCTGATCCCGCAGGGCTGGGTGCGCGAACTGGCCTATACCGGGCGGCGCCTGCCCGCCGAGGCCGCCCGCGAGATCGGCCTGGTCAACGCCGTCCTGCCGGACCCCGAGGCGGTGGTCGCCCACGCCCTGGCCGTCGCCCGCGAGATCGCCGCCAAGTCGCCCCTGGCGGTGGCCGGGTCCAAGGTGATGATCAACTACGCCCGAGAGCACGACACCGAGACGGCCCTGGACTATCTCCGCGTCTGGCAGGCGGGCATGTTCCCCGCCGCCGACATGGCCGAGACCTTCAAGGCCCGGCAGGAGGGCCGCGAGCCGGACTTCCCCGACCTGCGTCCCGTTCACCGGGGCATGTAGGGGGCGGAACCCGGAAGCAGGCCGTTGCGCCGCAACGCCGCCTTCGGCTAAGAGAGGCGCTCCCCGCCGGGGACTGGTGACGTGGCCGAGTGGCTGAAGGCAACGGTTTGCTAAATCGTCATACCCGAAAGGGTATCCAGGGTTCGAATCCCTGCGTCACCGCCACCCAGCCTTCCGACATCCCTGCCTGAGCAGATGGGTTCCGCCATGTCGCGGAACCTGGGGGACAATTCGCGCCCGAACCGTCTGTGGAGACGCGCCCGGAGCCGGGTTCTGAGAGCCGGTTCGGGCCCGGAAGGGGGCGCGTCTCCGGGGCCTTCCTGAAAGGTTGGGTTTCCCTGTGAACAGGGAATGAGCAGCGAATTTTTTCTGCACACCCGAAGCCCAGACCTGCTGTGGCTCCGGGATTTCACCGTCAGATCAGTGGGTTCCTGCCCTGGCCCAATCCCCACCACCCAGAGACGCAGGGAATTCAAAACGCCCTGAACAGGGAGTTTTCCCGAAAGAACAGGGATAACCGCCCGGTTGCAGGGAACTCAGCCCAAGGTCTCAAACTCCGCCCTCTGGGCCCGCCAGTCCGCCGGTGGCTCCCATCTCAGGAGGACCTTGAGGGTGAGCCCGCGAGGCTGGCGCCCCTCCAGGATCTTGGCCTGCAGGTCGGGGGCGAGGAAGGCGAGCCGGATGAGCCGGCGCTCGTAGGGTCCATCGGGCGCGGACCCGGGCAGGGCCTGCTCGGGCCGGCCGACGGGGCAACCGCCGTGTTGCGCGAGCATCTGGTGGGCCCTGCGCAGCGCCTTGACCATGTAGGGATCGGGCCGGGGCGCGGGGGCGCCGTCCTGGCCGGGAGGGGGCAGCACCTCGGTCCGGCCCCGGCGGCGAACCCACTGGACGGGCCGGGTAACATGCAGGGTCTCGTCCGTGGCGTTCCTCACCGACCAGCCAGGTGGAAGGTCGCCTTCAAGGCCCGGGGCCCGCACGACAAGGACAAGGCTCGCCGCCTGCACCGCGGCGCGGATCAGTCTGTCGAGGTCCGCCGTCTCGAGGACCTTCTGAAGCGTCTCCGCCACGCAGGCCTCGAGGGCTGCGGCGGGGACGCGCCGAACGCCGCCCCGGGACCGCTTCTCCCCCCGCTGCAGGCTGGCGGCGACATAGTAGCGATAGACCTGACCCTTCGATCCGCGGGTCGAGGTGGGGCTCAGGGGCTCTCCCGCCGCATTGAACAGGCGACCGGTCAGGGCCATGGCCTGGGTGCGACCCCCGGCTCCGCTGCGCCGGACGTGGGCGTCGAGCTGGCGCTGGACGGCTTCGAACGTCTCCGGGTCGACGAGGGCCGGATGGGCGCCGGGGAAGGTCCGGCCCGCGTGGGGGATCTCGCCAAGGTAGATGCGGTTACGCAGGAGATGGAAGAGACCACCCCGTCCGAAGGGCTGCCCGCCGCGCGCCTTCCCGCTTCGAGCGATGCGCACGGCGGTGCGCACGCCCTCGGCCTCAAGGCGCTCGCGAAGTTGGTGGACCGAGCCCAGCTCGAGGTAGAGGTCGAAGACCCGGCGCACGGTCGCAGCCTCGGCCGCGTTGACCACCAGGGCGCGGGTCGCGGGATCGACGGGGGCGCTGTAGCCGAGGGGAATGGTCCCACCCATCCACATGCCCTTGGCCTTGGAGGCGGCGATCTTGTCGCGGATGCGCTCGCCGGTGACCTCGCGCTCGAACTGGGCGAAGGACAGGAGGACGTTGAGGGTCAGCCGTCCCATGCTGCTGGTGGTGTTGAAGGCCTGGGTCACCGAGACGAAGGAGACGCCCCGGGCGTCGAAGGCCTCCACGATCTTGGCGAAGTCTGCGAGGGACCGGGTGAGCCGATCGACCTTGTAGACCACCACCACGTCGATGCGACCTGCGCCAATGTCGGCCAGCAGGCGGGCGAGGGCAGGGCGGTCCATCGACCCGCCGGAGAACCCGCCGTCATCGTAGGTCGCCTTCAGCGCCGACCAGCCTTCGCCGGCCTGGCTTCGCACATAGGCCTCGCAGGCCTCCCTCTGGGCATGGAGGCTGTTGAAGTGCTGGTCGAGGCCCTCCTCCGAGGACTTGCGGGTGTAGATGGCGCAGCGAAGTCGGGGCTTCATCGTGGCGCGCCTTCCCGCAGGCCGAAGAACCGGGGCCCGTTGCGCTTCACCCCGGTCATGACCTCGGCCACCTTCGAGAGGCTGGGATAGGTATGGCCCTCCCACAGGAACCCCTCGGCGGTCCGGTCGACCTGGTGCAGGACCCCGCCCCATTCCTTCAGGATCCGCGCGCCCTCGCCAAGCGGCGGGGAGGCGGGGGCTGAAGCGTCCCTTAGCCGGCGCCGCAGGCCGACGTCGAGGCCGCCGTGCGCCCCGGCCTGGAGCCTCCAGGCCAGGCACAGGCGCAGGAGCTCCACCGAGCGTGTGGCGGGCGGCTCCCCGAAGGCGCCCCGCCAGGCCTGCCTCAGCCCTTCGAGGTCCAGGCGCGCGAGCGCCGGGACCTCTTCGGTGACGTCCATGTCCCGGCTCATGCCTGGACGATCCTGTAGATGCGGCCCGCGGGCGTCTTCTCGCTGGCGATGGCGAGGCCGCGGCGGGCCTTGAGGGTCCCTGACAGGGCGCCGCGAACCGAGTGGGCTTGCCATCCGGTGGCGGCGACGAGGGTCGGAAGGTCCGCGCCCTCCGGCCGGGAGAGGAGGTCGACCAGGATGTCGATCCTGGAGATGCGGGCCGGGGTCTCGGTCGTGGTGGGCTTGGGCTTTCTGGCCATATTGGCGCTCCGGTCTGTGCAGGCGCGCCAGTCGCGCCCGCCACCGGCGCGAGCCCGGAGTGGGCCGGGCCGCCCACTGATGCTTGGGCATGCGGAGAAGTCCACCCTCGCCCTACTTTGAATGTTCATGGAATGTGCTAATGCATCAATCATCCCGGTGGGATGTTGATTCGACCCAGGGAACCCAGACACACATGGCGATTTCACAGATGCTCGAGGTGACCTACCGGTCCCTCGACGACCTCAAGCCGTTTGCCAACAACCCCCGCATCCATCCCCGCAGGCAGATCGATCAGCTGGTCGCGAGCCTCACCACCTTTGGGTTCACCAACCCCATCCTCGTGGACCCGGACCTCAACATCATCGCCGGGCACGGCCGGCTGCTGGCGGCCCGGCAGATGGGGCTCAGCTCTGTCCCCACCATCGCGCTTCGCGGCCTGACGCCTGCACAGCAGCGGGCCCTGCGCATCGCCGACAACAAGATCATGCTCAACGGGGGATGGGACACCGACCTCCTGCGCATCGAGCTGTCGGAGATCGCCGCCGACATCGCCCTGGAGGACCTGGGCTTCTCCGCCGGCGAGCTGAACGTCGTCCTGTCGGAGGAAAGCGATCCGGACGATGAGGTCGTGCCGGCCGTCCCCACCGAGGCCATCTCCCAGCCCGGCGACATCTGGATCCTCGGCGAGCACCGCATCGGCTGCGGCGACGGGCGGGACCTTGGGTTCCTGCGCCAGGTCGTTGGCCCTGACACGGCCGTGGACGCAGCCTTCCTCGATCCGCCCTACAATGTGCGCATCCAGGGCCACGCCAACCTGAAGTCCCGGCACCGGGAGTTCGCCATGGCGTCGGGCGAGATGACCACCGGAGAGTTCCGCGGGTTCCTGGCCCAGACCCTCGGCGCCTGCGCGGCGGTCTCCCGGCCGGGGGCGGTCCACTTCGTCTGCATGGACTGGCGGCACATGGGCGATGTCCAGTCGGCCGGGGAGGGTGTCTATGGCGAGCTTCTCAACCTCTGCGTCTGGAACAAGTCCAACGCCGGCATGGGCTCGCTCTACCGCTCCAGGCACGAGCTGGTGTTCGTCTACCGGGTGGGCGAGGCCCGGCACCTCAACACGGTGGAGCTCGGCCGGCACGGGCGCTATCGCACCAATGTCTGGGACTACGCCTCGGTGAACACCTTCGGCGGCCACAGGCGCGGGGACCTGGAGCTGCACCCGACGGTCAAGCCCGTGCAGATGGTGGCCGACGCCCTCAAGGACGTGACCCGGCGCGGCGACGTGGTCCTCGACATCTTCCTGGGGTCGGGCGCGACGCTGATCGCGGCGGAGCGGACGGGCCGTCGGTTCCGGGGCCTGGACATCGATCCCCTCTATGTCGACCTGGTCGTGGAGCGCTGGCGCAATCTCACCGGCGGCCGGCCGCGGCTGAAGCGCGTGGCGAAGGCGGCCTGAGATGGAGGACGAGAGGGACGAAGGGAACGTCGGCTACCGCCGGCCGCCCCGGCACAGCCGGTTCCGCAAGGGCCAGAGCGGCAACCCGTCCGGCCGGCGCAAGGGCTCGGGGGTCCGCTCGGCCCTGGAGAAGGTGCTGGACCGCAAGGTGACCGTCACGGTGGATGGCGAGCGGCGGAAGGTGCCGCTCACCGAAGCCCTGGTCCTCCAGCTGGTGCAGAAGGCCGCAGCCGGGGACGCCCGGTCCATCCGGGAGGTCCTCAAGATCGCCGACCAGGTGGCGGCGGCTGCGCCGGCGAGGCCTGAGGGCAAGAGGCTGGTGATCGAGAGGCGGATCATCGATCCCAAGGACTGCAATCCCGCCCTGGATCTCCTTGGGATCGTGGTTCCGGTCGGGGAGCGCTACAAGGTCGCGCCCTGGGCGGTGGAGGCGGCCATGGCCCGCAAGCCGCGGCTGTCGGAAGCCGATCGGGTGCTGATCAGCAACTCGACCCTGAAGCCGGG
>JBJTEN010000020.1:0-5180 GCA_046092925.1 Phenylobacterium sp.
ATGTACGTCTCGGCCACCCTGGCGAGGTCGAACTGCTATTACGGCGCCTGGGCCCTGGCCTCGGGCAGCTCGGAGCTGCCGGTGGCCGCCGCCACGGCGCGGGTCTCGGCCACCCAGGCCTTCCAGCACTGCGCCAAGAACAACATCCAGGTGCACGGCGGCATGGGCTTCACCTGGGCCTTCGACTGCCACCTCTTCTACCGGCGCTCCAATGCGCTGGCCCTCGCCCTCGGGTCCCTGTCGACCTGGGAGGACCTGCTGATCTCGCGCCTGCAGGGCGCCAACACCCAAGCCGCCTGAAGGAGTCCCCCATGGATTTCGACGACACGCCCGAGGAAGCCGCCTTCCGCGCCGAGGCCCGCGCCTGGATCCAGGCGAACGCCCCCACCCACCTCGAGGCCGAGCTGAAGCGCGCCGGCTTCGCCTCCAGCGGCATCGAGAGCGAAGACCCGATGGCGGCGAGCAAGGCCTGGCAGAAGAAGAAGGCCGAGGCGGGCTGGGCCTGCCTGAACTGGCCCAAGGAGTACGGCGGCGGCGCCCGCACGCCGATCGAGCGGGTCATCTGGGGCCAGGAAGAGGGCCTCTACGGCTCCCTCTCCAGCCCCTTCATCATCGGCCACGGCATGTGCGGCCCCACCGTGATGGCCTGGGCCTCCGAGGACCACAAGCGCCGCCTCCTCCCGCCCCTCGCCTCGGGCGAGGAGATCTGGTGCCAGCTCTTCTCCGAACCCGCCGGCGGCTCCGACCTCGCCGGCCTGCGCACCAGCGCGGTCAAAGCTGATGATGGCTCCGGCGACTGGATCATCAACGGCCAGAAGATCTGGACCAGCGGCGCCCAGCACTCCCAGTGGGGCCTTCTGATCACCCGGACCAACCCCGATGCCCCCAAGCACAAGGGCCTGACCATGTTCTTCCTGAGCATGGCGACCCCGGGGGTCGAGGTCCGCCCGATCAAGCAGGCCAACGGCCAGTCGGGCTTCAACGAGGTCTATTTCACCGACGTGCGCATCCCCGACGACCAGCGCCTGGGCGCCGTGGGCCAGGGCTGGGAGGTCTCCCTGACCACCCTGATGAACGAGCGCCTGTCCATCGGCTCGGGCATGTCGACGGGCTTCCCCGAGCTGTTCGAGTACTGCCTGGACGCGGAGATCGACGGCCGGCCGGCGGTGGACGACGCCTCGGTCCGCTCGCGCCTCGCCCAGCTGGCGGTGAAGCAGTCCGGGCTGAAGTACACCGGCATGCGGGCCATCACCGCCCTGTCCAAGGGCGAGACCCCCGGGCCGGAGAACTCCATCGGCAAGCTGGTGGCCGGCGCCACCATGCAGGAGCTGGCCATGTTCGCCCTCGACCTGCAGGGCCAGTCCGGGGTGATCCAGGACGACTCCTCGCCCCTGAACGCCCGCTTCCAGCAGATGCTGCTCCGCTCGCCCGCCACCCGCATCGAGGGCGGCTCGGACGAGATCCTGCGCAACATCATCGGCGAGCGCGTCCTGGGCCTGCCGGGCGACATCCGCGTCGACAAGGACGTTGCGTTCCGCGACATTCCCACCAGCGGGCGGAAATAGGCCCGGCCCGACAGGAGAGCCCTATGCCCAGGCTTCGCGGACTGCACCACCTGGCCTTCAGCACCACGGACATGAAGGGGCAGATCGCCTTCTTCAGCGAGGTGCTGGGCATGCGGCTGACGGCCCTGTTCTGGATGCATGGGGTGCCGGGCGCCTGGCACGGCTTCCTGGAGCTGGACGACAACGCCTCGGTGGCCTTCGTGGCCATGCCCGACAACGCCAAGGGCAAGAGCGAGCTGGGCTCCAGCCATGCGCCCCACGGCGGGGGGGCCTCCGCGCCTGGGACCATGCAGCACGTGGCCTTCAACGTGGAGTCCATGGACGACCTGATCGCCTTCCGGAACCGCATCCGGCAGAACGGCGTGCCGGTCTTCGGGCCCGTGGACCACGGCTTCTGCCAGTCCATCTACTTCGCTGGGCCCGAGGGGCTGAACCTCGAGATCTCCACCTCGCTCACTCCGCCGGACCCGGACGAGTGGATCGACCCGGAGGTCGTCGCCCTGGCGGGCATCTCCGCCGAGGAACTGGCCGCCTTCCGCAATCCGCCCGCCGGACCGGGCGCCAGGCCCGAGACCCCGCAGCCGGCCTTCGACCCGGCCAAGCCGCACCTGAAGTACCCGCCGCCGGTCTATGAGAAGCTCCTCCAGATGCCCGACGAGGTCTACATGGCCCGGGCCTCCTACAATGAGCCGCCGGTGCGGAAGGTGGCGGCGGACCCGGCGGAATGAGCGCACGCCCCGCCGTCACGCGGACGCCGGTCACCATCGTCTCCCGCGACCCGTCGGCCTTCAAGGACACCTATGGCGGCGCCGTGGGGCTGGTGGCCACCGGGGCCACCCTGATCCGGCCGGAGACCCCGTCGGACACGGTGCTGGTCACCATGCATCCCATCGGCGGGACCGGCGGCCTGCCGGTCATGCGCCTGTTCGCCGAGGCCGGCGTCCACGTCCTGGCCGCCGACAGCCGCTACCGGGGCGTCGACAACGCCCTGATCATGGAGAAGGTCGCCCTCGACCTCGGGGCTGCGGTGCGCCACGCCCGGGAGAAGCTGGGCTACGCCAACGTCATCCTGCTGGGTTGGAGCGGCGGCGGGGCCCTCTCGGCCTTCTACCAGGCCGAGGCCGAGCAGCCCTCCATCACCCACACGCCGGCGGGCGACCCCCTGTCCCTGGCCGAGGCCCGGCTGATCCCGGCTGATGGGGTCATCCTGATGGCCGCCCATGTCTCTCGCCACGCCACCCTGACCGAGTGGCTCGACGCCTCCATCCTCGACGAGCAGGACCCCGACCGGCGCGACCCGGCCCTCGACCTCTACGGCGAGGCGGTCCGCCCGCCCTACGACGCGGCCTTCCTCGACCGCTACCGGGCCGCCCAGGAGGCGCGCAACCGGCGCATCACCGCCTGGGTGAAGGACCGGCTGGAGACCCTGCGGCGACGCGGACGGCCGAACGACGAGTTCGGCTTCGTCGTCCACGGCACCATGGCCGACCCGCGCTGGCTCGACCCCGCCGTCGACCCCAACGACCGGGCGCCGGGGGTCTGCTATCTGGGTGATCCCCAGGTGGTGAACATGAGCCCCATCGGCCTCGCCCGCTTCTCGACCCTGCGCAGCTGGCTCTCCCAGTGGAGCCTGGACGACGCCCGCGCCGACGGGCCGCGCTGCCTGTCCCGGGTGAAGTCGCCTGTCCTGGTGATCAACAACAGCGCCGACGACGCCTGCACCCCCAGCCACGCCCGGCGGCTGTTCGAGGCCGTCGCCCACGCGGACCGGCGCTTCCACGAGATTGCGGGGGCGACGCACTACTACCAGGACCAGCCGGAGCTCGGCGCCCAGGCTGTCGGCCTGGTGAAGACCTGGCTCGACGACCACGGTTTCAGGATCTGACGGCCCGCGCGGCCGAGGGGAGTACGAGGACATGCAGTTCGACGAGGTGATCAAGGGCCGGCGCAGCATCCGCGGCTTCAAGCCCGAGCCCGTGCCCAAGGCGGTGATCCGCGAGGTGCTGGAGCTGGCCATGCGCGCGCCCTCCTCCCTCAACACCCAGCCCTGGAACTTCTACGTGGTCGCCGGCCCCGTGCTGGACGCTATCCGCAAGGGCAATACCGAGCACAACCTGGCCGGTGTGCCCGACTCCCGGGAGTTCCGCAGCCACGGCGCCTATGACGGCGTCCACCGGGAGCGGCAGATCGAGATCGCCAAGCAGCTCTTCGCCGCCATGGACATTGCGCGTGAGGACAAGGCCAAGCGCCAGGACTGGGTGCTGAGGGGCTTCCGCCAGTTCGACGCCCCGGTCTCCATCGTCGTCACCTATGACCGCTCGATCCACGGCGGCGACATCGGCCCCTTCGACTGCGGGGCGGTGACCAACTGCCTGGTCAACGCCGCCTGGTCCCGGGGACTGGGCTGCGTGATCAACAGCCAGGGCATCATGCAGTCCCCGGTGGTGCGCGAGCACGCCCGCATCCCTGACGATCAGGTCATCATGATCTGCGTCGCTCTGGGCTGGCCCGACGACAGCTTCCCCGCCAACGCCGTGGTCTCGCACCGCAAGTCGGTGGACGAGGCGGCGGTCTTCATCGGCTTCGAGGAGGCGTAGGGGCATGCAGCCGCCGGACTATCCCCGCGCCCTCAGGCAGATTTCCACCCTGTCGGCGCGGACGCGCCTCGCCGATCTCACCGCCCAGCTCGCGCGGGCGAGCGGGGGCAAGGTGCTCAGCGGGCCCTTCAAGGACATGATCCTGCCGACCGAAGCCAGCTGGAGCGACGGCGACGCCTCGGCCAAGCTGCTTGGCGTCTACGAGGCCGAACTTCACGGTGCGGTGGAGGCGGGTCTGGCGCGCAAGCCGGACCTGATCGTCAATGTCGGCTGCGCGGAGGGATACTACGCCGTGGGTCTGGCCCGCCGGGCGCAGGGGGCAAGGGTTGTGGCCTTCGACATCGACGAGAAGGCGCAGGAGATCTGCCGGGGGTCAGCCCGGACCAATGGCGTTGCAGGGCCCTTCGAGGTCCGCGGCCTGTGCCAGGCGGCTGACCTTCGCGCCCTGGTCGGGACGGCGTCCTCGCCTCTGCTGGTGGTGGACTGCGAGGGCTATGAGACCACCCTCCTGGAGGCGGCGGAACCGCTGGCGCACTGCGACCTGATCGTCGAGTGCCACGATTTCACGGACCGGAACCTGACCGAGACTCTGAAGGGACGATTCGCCGGGACCCACGACATCGCCCTGGTGCGGGAAGGTCCCCGCGATCCCTCCGCCTTCCCCATGCTTGCGAAACTCTCGTCCTTCGAGCGATGGCTGATGGTCTGCGAATGGCGCCCCGAGGTCATGCACTGGCTGGTGCTGACGTCGCGTCGAGGGTGACACGGGGCCCTGGGGTTCCGCCGGATTTGACACGGACCGCTTCATCCCCCACCTCCAGACAACGAGCCGACCTGACCCGGAGACACCGCAATGTCTGCAGTTCTTTCGCCCCCCCCGATCGACATCGGCATACCCGAGGCCGAGCGTCACAGGATTGCAGAGGGGCTCTCCGCCCTGCTGGCGGACAGCTACACGCTCTACCTGATGACCCACAACTTCCACTGGAACGTGACGGGGCCGCAGTTCAACAGCCTG
>JBJTEN010000021.1:0-5497 GCA_046092925.1 Phenylobacterium sp.
CCGGACGCCGGTCGGACTGGCGGCGGCCCGAGGGCTCGGGCTCGGACTTGGCCATGACCGCTCACGTCCCACCCGACAGCCTGCCCGTCTGGCGACTCGCGGATCACTACGCCGGTCGCGAGGACCCTCGTCTTGACGCCGACCTGGACGCCGCCGCCGCCGCCAATGCGGAACTCCTGGCGCTCAAGGGGCAGCTTGTCGCCGCCCGCGCCAATCCCCTGACCCTGGGAGACCGCATCGACCGGGGGGTCCGCCTTTATGAGGACGCGACCAATGCGCTCTGGCGGGTGGGCGCCTATGCCGGCCTCGCCGCTTCGACCGCGAGGAGCGATCCGGACTGGGCCCGGTTCGAAGCGGACATCCGCGCGCGCTCTGCGGCCATTGGCGCCGAGAGCCTGTTCTTCACCCTGGAGATCAACGAGCTGGAGGACGCCGAGATCGAGGCCGCCCTCCTCGCGGTCCCGGCTGCGGCGCGCTGGCGGCCCTGGCTGCGCCGGGTCCGGGCCTTCCGGCCGCATGAACTTGCCGCCGACCTTGAGCGCCTGATCGTGGACCGCGGCCCGGCGGTCGCCAACTGGACCCGGCTCCACGACGAAACCCTGGCCCGGATGACGGTGAAGGCGGGTCGCAGCCGCCTGACCCTTCCCGAGGCCCTGAACGCCCTGTCAGATCCGGATCCGGCCCGCCGACGGAAGGTCGCCGGGGGTCTTTCGACGGCCCTGGGCGAGGCGGCCCCCACCCTGGCCCTGGTGCTGAACACCCTGGCCTTCGAGAAGCAGGTCGAGGACCGCTGGCGCCGGTATCCCGATCCGGCGGCCTCGCGGCACCTGGCCAACGAGGTGGACCCGGAGGCCGTGCAAGCGCTGGAGGCCGCCGTCACCGCAGGGTACCAGCGCGTCAGCCATCGCTACTACAGGCTCAAGGCCAGGGTCATGGGTCGCCCGGCCCTGGACCACTGGGACCGGAACGCGCCTCTGGAGACCTCCCCGCCCCGATTGTGGTCCTGGGCCGAAGCCCGGGAGGTGGTGGAGTCCAGCTTCCGCGATCTCGCCCCGAGGTTCGCCGACACCGCCCGGGACCTTTTCGAGCAGCCCTGGATCGACGCCCGGCCGCGGCCTGGCAAGCAGTCCGGCGCCTACTCCCACCCGGTGATCGCGCCGCACCACCCCTATGTCTTCCTGAACTACATGGGAGAGCGCCGGGACGTCCTGACCCTTGCCCACGAGCTCGGGCACGCCGTTCACCAGCGCCTCTGTGCGCCCCTCGGGACCCTTCTGGCCGACACCCCCCTGACCCTGGCCGAGACCGCCTCCATCTTCGGCGAGGGCCTGGTCTTCGAAAGGCTCCTGGCCGAGGCGGGACCGAAGGAGAAGCTCGGGCTGCTGGCCGGGCAGATCGAGGACGGCCTCAACACCGTGATCCGCCAGATGGCCTTCCATCGCTTCGAGACCCGCTTCCACGCCGCCCGTCGGGACGGCGAGCTGTCGTCCGGGGCGATCGGCGGCCTCTGGCTGGAGGTGATGGGCGAGAGCCTCGGACCCGCCATCCGCCTCAACCCGGGCTACGAGCACTACTGGGGCTATATCAGCCACTTCGTGCACTCGCCCTTCTATGTCTACGCCTACGCCTTCGGCGATCTCCTGGTGCGCGCCCTCATGGAGAAGCGGCGCGAGGATCCCGAAGGCTTTACGCCGCTCTACGAGGATCTGCTCGCCTCGGGAGGCGTGCGAACCTGCGTCGAGGCCCTGGCGAGGTTCGGCCTCGACCCCCGTGAGACCGCGTTCTGGGCCGCAGGCGTCCGCCAGCTGGAGCGCCGGGTCGACGCCTTCGAGGCGCTTGTGGGCTGAGGCGCTGAGGGTCGGGCGACGGCGACCCCGGCACGCCCCTCGGCCGCTCATCTCACCGGTGGCGATAGGCCGGAGGCAGGGGGCCGCCGAGGTCCATGTAGCGGTCGCGCAGCTGTGTCTGGCGGGTCGTCAGGTCCTGGGCCTGGCCACGGATATAGACCGCCTTCGGGGTCGAGAGCGGTTCGAAGGGATCTCCCGACCAGATCACCAGGTCGGCGTCCTTGCCGGGCTCCAGGCTGCCGGTGCGGTCGCCGACCCCGAACATCCGCGCCGGGTTGATCGTCACCGCGGCGAGGGCCGCGTCCCAGGGCAGGCCCCAGGCCACGGCCGTTCCGGCCCCGTAACGGGTCTCCCGAGCCCGGTGGGCCGCGCCCTCGGGGGCGGTGAAGGCCAGGGTGACGCCCGCCGCATGCAGCCGGGCGGCGTTCTCCAGGGTCGCCCCCAGGATTTCCAAGGTGTCGGGCCGGTTCGTGATCGGGTTGAGGATGACCGGAACACCCGCCGCCGCGATCTCGCGGGCCAGCATCCAGCCCTCCTCGGCTCCCTCCAGGATCAGCCTGAGCTTCTCGTCCCGGGCGAGCCTGAGGACCGCCCGGATATCCGCCGCCCTGTGCACCCGGGCGACCAGGGGGGTGCGCCCCTGGACCAGGGGGACCAGGGCGTCCAGGTCCGCCTTGGACAGTCCCAGCTCCCGATAAGCGCCGGTCTCCCAGGCGCCGCGGTTCGCGGCGTAGGCCCGGACGTCCGCGAACACCGCCCGCAGGGCCGCGATCTGGGCGCCGCGCGCACCGCCGCCCGCCTCCGCGCCCGCCGCGCCGAAGGCGACGGAGATCCCGACTCCGCCCCTCACGACCATGTCCGGGGCGCCGTTCAGCCGGACCACGGCGCCCTGTCCCGCGAACAGGGTGTTGGGCCGGAGCTCATGCCCGCCCCCTGCGGTCAGGCGCCGGCCGGACACCTCGCCGTCGTGCTCATGGGCCGCATAGCCGCCGCCGGCCGGCTGGGGCAGGACAACGGCGCTCGTCAGGCCTCCGGTCCTCGCCACGGGGATCAGGGTCGAGGCCGGATCAAGGCCTTCGCGGAGATCAAAGGCGGCGCCGATCTGCGGGCTATCCACCGAGAGGTCGTCGCCGAGCGCACTGATCTCCACCGCGCCCAGGAGGCTGCCCGTGGCGAAGAGACCCGGCGTGATCACGGCGCCGCTGGCGTCGAGGACCCTTGCGCCGGGCGGCGGGGCGGCGCGCCCCACGGAGACGATCTTCCCGTCGCGGATCACGATGACGCCGGTCTCGAGGGTTCCCTGGGGCCCCGCGGTGACCAGCCGTCCGCCTGTGATGGCGAGGGTCTCCGCCATGGCCGGCGGGGTCGTGAACAGGGCAAGGACGGCCGCCAGAGGGGTCAGACGGCGCATCAGCGGGCTCCTTCGCCAGGCTGGCCGAGGTCGAAGTCGGACCGCGGCTGGTATCGTGCATCCCGACGATCCCAGGCTATGGCCCCGTCGATGAAGACCGTCTCGGTCCGCGCATAGATGGAAAAGGGATTGCGGTCCCACAGAACGATGTCCGCCCGCTTCCCCACCTCGAGGGACCCGGTCTGATCCGCGATCCCGAGCGCCTTTGCGGGGTTGGAGGTGATCCACCGCATGGCCTCGGCCTCGGAGATCTCGAGGCCCGCAGCCCGGCCGGCCGCCAAAGCCATCGCCGCCTCCTGGTTCAGGCGCTGGATCAGGTCCGGGTCGTCCGACTTGATCACCCCGCAGGCCCCGGCGGCTTCAAGCAGGGGAACATTGGCCTCGATCGAGTCGTACATTTCGATCTTGGAGCCCCACCACCCCGCCCAGGTGGCGGTGCAGATGCCGTTCTGCGCCAGCAGGTCGGCGATCTTGTAGGCTTCCAGGGCGTGGTGGAAGCTTGAGATCCGGTAGCCGAACTCCTTGGCGATATCGATCATGATCGCCATCTCGTCGGCCCGGTAGCAGTGGTTCTGCACCAGGATCTTGCCGCGCAGGACCCCGGCCATCGTGTCCAGACCGAGGTCCCGGCGGGGCGGGTCGGCCTTTTCGCCGCGGGAGACCTTGTCGCGGTAGTCGTCCCACCTGCGCACATAGTCCGCCGCTTCGATCCAGGCGGCGCGGTATCCCGCCACATTGCCCATCCGGGTGGACGGCGCCCGACCGCGGGAGCCGTAAACCCGCTTGGGGTTTTCGCCGCAGGCCATCTTCAGGGTGTAGGGCGCCCCGGGGAACTTCATTTCCTGCATGGTCCGGGCGGGCACATTCCTGAGGGTGACTCCCCGCCCGCCGATCAGATTGCCCGATCCCGGCAGAACCTGGACCGTGGTGACCCCGCCGATCCGGGCGGTGTTGAAGCCGGGATCCTGGGGCCAGATCGAGTGCTCGGCCCAGACTTCGGGCGTGGTCGGGTCGGTCAGCTCGTTGCCGTCCGAGTGCGCGGGCACGGCGGGGGCGGCGTAGACGCCGAGATGGGAGTGGGCGTCGATCAAGCCGGGGGTGATCCACCTGCCGCGGGCGTCGAGGGTCTCAATGCCGGCGGGAACCGCCAGCCCCTCCCCGATGGCGGCGATCCGTCCGTCCCGGACGATCAGGGTGGCGTTCTCCAGCGCCGCACCGGTCCCGGTGTAGGCGCGCGCGCCGGTGATCGCGAAGGGCGAGGCGGGAAGCGGCCTGTAGGTGGAGGGAAAGGCGTCCTGCCGGGCCCCCGGATCAAGCCCGGCGGGCAGGGCCTTGGCCGGGGCGGCCCCGGAGCGGGCCTTGGGAGGCGCGCCCGAGGCGGTCGCGCACGAGGACAGCGCCAGGGCGGCCAGCGCCACCGTCCACACTGTGGTTCTCAACATTCGGCTCCCCCTCCAGGCTCAGCGGAGATGATCTTCAACCACGCCGGGTCCGACGCCAAGCCCGAAGGCGCTTGCCATTTTCGGTCGGTCCGTTAGTCACCCCCGGCTATGTCTGACGACCTGACAGAAGGCCAGACGGCCATCGTGCCCGAGGGGTTCGTGATCAACCTCTGGCAGCGGGGTTTTGGCCGTACGGTGGGACCCTTCTACTCGTCGCGGGATCCGGCGACCAACACGGAGGTCATGGCCTTCCGGGTTGAGGAGCACCACGCCAACGGCATGAACAACTGTCATGGCGGCATGCTGATGAGTTTCGCCGACATGGCCTGGGGTCGCGTGATCTCGAACCAGCGGGAGGTCGGCTGGGTTACCGTGCGCCTGGTGACGGACTTCATGGCGCCCGGTCTCATGGGCGACTGGGTCGAGGGAACCAGCGAGATCATCGCCGAAGATGGCGATATCTTTACGGTCGCGGGTCGCATCTGGTGCGGCGACCGGACGCTGATGACCGGTACGGGGGTTTACAAGGGGATCCGGTCGATCCGCCGCAAGGCGGGTTACCGGGAGGCGCAGGAGTAGAACATGGCCATTGACCCGGCGATCAAGGAAGGCGCGCCCGTCGGCTATTACGACGACCGGCCGATCCACACCGAGCCCGGCGCCCTGCCGCCTGAGGTCCAGGCCCCGCTGGCGCCGTTCCGCGGCCGGGAGCCCGACACTCCGGACTGGTTCCGCAACGCCCTCGCCCAGGCGCCCGAGCGCAGCTTCGTGGAGTCCCTCGGCGCTCGGATCGAGAT
>JBJTEN010000022.1:0-3038 GCA_046092925.1 Phenylobacterium sp.
TCACCTTCGGCTTCATCCTGGTGGCGCCGCTTCTGGCCCTGGGGCCCTACGAGACCGGCCGCCTGCTGGAGGCCGGGCGCAAGCCGACCCTGGGGCGCACCCTGCTGGTGCGTCGCGCCCTGAGGGCCGACGTGGTGGTCCTGGGGGTCGGTCTCTTCTTCCTGTTCGCCCTGTGGCTCCGCGCCGCCCAGGTGGTCTACGGTCTGTCGACCTTCACCCTTCACGATACGCCCGAACAGCTGGCCGCCTTCGCCTTCGGCACGGACGAGGGTCGGATCATGCTGCTTGTAGGGTCGGCCGTCGGCGCGGTGTTCGCCTTCCTGACCTTCTCCTGTGTGGTGGTGGCGGCCCCGATGCTGCTCGACGCCCGGGTGGGGGTCTTCGCCGCCGTCGCGACAAGCGTGCGGGCCACGCTCGCCAATCTCGCAGCGCTGATGATCTGGGCCGGCCTGATCGTCGCCCTGGTGGCCCTGACCGCCGTCACCGGCTTCCTGCCCATGATCATCGTCTTCCCCTGGCTGGGACTGGCCAGCTGGCGGGCCTTTCGCGACCTGGTGGCGCCCGACGGCATGCTGGCGCCGGACGCGGGTGTCTCGGCCGACTAGCCGCCCGGGTCGCCCGCTCGCGCATCTGGAAAAGGAATGGGCCGGGGAGCAATCCCCGGCCCTGGCCTCGCCAACCGTCTGAGACGGGGCCGAAAACTCTACCGCAGGCGCGCCGTCAGCGAGACGCCGATGACCCGGGGCTCGTTCACGAAGGCGGTGTTGTTGTTGAAGTCGATGCCGCCCTTGATGTTTTCCTCGTCGGTGATGTTCCGGCCGAACAGCGCCACCTCCCAGGAGCCGTCCTCCCGGGCGTAGCCCACCTTCAGGCCGCCCTCGAAGTTGCCGTCGGTGACGAACTCCTTGGACTCGTACAGGAAGAGGTTCGTCTTGCCCTGGACGCTCCAGTCCGTGAAGGCGAACAGCTCGCCGCCGTTTCCGAGCGAGACGCTATAGCGGGCGCTCACATCGAACATGTACTCGGGCGCATTGGGGAAGGGATTGCCGTTGATCAGGGCGCGGTTCTGGCTGTTCAGCGGATCGGTGACCGTGCACTGGGCGCAGACGCCGACCGCCAGGGCGTTGTCCTTGATCTCGGTGTCGGCATAGCTGTAGCCGGCGGTCAGGAGGAGGTTCTCATTGACCACCCACTCGCCGTCGAGCTCGAAGCCCCAGGCGCCGCCCTCCTTGGCGTTGAACACCCTCACGATGTTGCTCGATCCGCCCACCGCTGTCAGCTGCGGGTCGCTGACCGTGTAGGTGAACACGGCGCCATTGAGGCGGACGCGACGATCGAAGAGCTCGCTCTTGAAGCCGGCCTCCCAGGACAGGATGGTCTCGGACTGGGCGACAGAGGGGGCGCCGAAGAAGGCCACGTCGCGACCCAGAATGGTCGGGCCGCGGAAGCCGCGGGCCACGCGGCCGTAAAGGCCGACCGTGTCGCTGACGTCGTAGAAGGCGCTCAGGTCCCAGCTGACCTGCTCATCGGACACATTGACCTTGGCGAAGGGGATTGGCGCAACAATGTTGGTCAGGGACTTCTCGTCACTGGTCCAGCGCAGGCCGGCCGTCAGCTTCAGGTCTTCGCTGACTTCGTAGGAGGCCTGGCCGAACACCGCCCAGGAGGTGTTCTCGTGCCGCACCTCGGTGGGGGCGACAAAGCCGGGATCGGTGCGCAGCACCATCCGGGAGTCGAAGTAATAGGCGCCCGCCTGCCAGGTGACCGGGCCGCCCGCATCGCTGGCAAGGCGGAATTCCTGGGTGATCTGGTCAAGATCCTTGATGCCGTCGGCGGTGTCGGCCGGGAAGGGGATGAAGCCGGGACCACTGGTCATGTTGCCGCCGTCGATATCCCCGCGGCTGACGCCGTTGGTCGTCTGGTAGGCGGTGATGTAGGTCAGGGTCGCCGAAGGCAGCTTGTAGTCCATCTTCAGGGAGGCGCCGGACCCGTCATAAGCCTGCGGATTGCCGCCGCCGCCATCGAAGAAGACCTTCTCCCGGTCGAAATTGGCGTTGAGCTTGTTGCTGCCCTTGGTCAGGACGTTGGCGCGGAACACCGCCGAGGTGCCGTCCAGCGAGCGGTTGTGGACCCCCAGCAGGGCGCTGAAGTCCTCGGTCGGGGTGAACAGGAGCTGAAGGCGGACGGCCGTCTCTTCGTACCCGCCCAGGGCGTTGTTCTTGTTCGTGAAGGCGTTGTCGATCCAGTCGTCGCGACGCTGGACAAGAACGGAGAGACGGGCGGCCAGCAGGTCCTGGACGATCGGGGCGCCAACGCCGCCGTCGAAGGAGAGGGTTCCATAGCTGCCATCGGCCGCCGTCCCGCGGGCGGAGAGGGTCTGGCTGGGCCGGATGGTGTCGAACTTGACGATGCCGGCTGTGGTGTTGCGGCCGAACAGGGTGCCCTGCGGCCCGCGCAGCACTTCCACGCGGTCGAGGTCGAAGAGCGGGGTGCTCTTCAGGACAACGTTTTCCATCACGACGTCATCCATGATGACGGAGACGGGCTGAGAGGCGGCCAGGTCGAAATCGGCGTTGCCGAGACCACGGATGTAGAAGCGCGGCGCCACACGGCCGTTCGAGGACTCGGCGTAGAGAGCCGGCACCCGTGCGGAGAGCGACAGAATGTCGTCACCGCCGGCGAAAATGCTCTGAAGTCTTTCCCCGTCAAGGGCCGCGACGGACAGGGGGACGTCCTGAAGGTTTTCGCTCCGCTTCTGGGCGGTGACCACCACCTCGCCGACCGTCAGTTCGTCGGCCAGGACGGGAGCTGAAAAGGCCAGGGCTGCGGTCAGGGCCGCCACGCCACAGGAGAGCGCCAAGCGGCCACGGGCCGACATTGTCTTGTTCATGAGAAGTCCTCGAGTTTTCCGCCGCAGGCGCCTTCAGGCCGGAAAAGCCGCTTGCCGGTCCAGACTCAGGAGCCTGAACAGCGGTAACCCTGCGGCGCCGGCGGTTCTACCTTCACCCCCGGCGTAACCGGCGAGAGGGCTCGGATTG
>JBJTEN010000023.1:0-2617 GCA_046092925.1 Phenylobacterium sp.
CGATCTGCGCCAGGTCGGCGTCGGCTCTGACTACGCCTCCGCCTTCGCCCTCGCCACGGCGCCGGGGGCCTTCAATCCCTAGATTACCTACTCGCCCGGACAGCCGGTGAACCAGTGGGCGGAGCTGAACCATTCGGACCGGTGGAGCACGCTTGACCTCTGGAAGAGCGGCGCGCCGGCCGTGGAAAACCAGGCGATGTGTCCGGCGACCACCGCCGCCCTGGCCGAAGTGGACCTGGCCCGGATCGAGGGCCTCTGCCCGAACGTGATGTTCTCGGCCCTGGCGCCCCGGACCCGGATTCCGCCCCATCATGGCGAGACCAACGCCCGGGTCATCGCCCACCTGCCGCTTGTCGTGCCTGAGAACTGCGAGTACCGCGTCGGCTTTGACCGGATCCAGTGGCGGCCGGGCGAGGTCATCGTCTTTGACGACACCCTGGAGCATGAGGCCTACAACGGCAGCGACTCCCTCCGCACCGTCCTGATCTTCGACGTGTGGAACCCGCTGCTGTCCGAGGATGACCGCGCCATCGTCCTGGGCATGGCGGCGGCGGCGCGCGCCTACGGCTGAACCGCCGGGATCAGGGCGCTGTCACCGGTGACCGCACGGCTGCAGACCCCGGCGGCAGACGGCTCATGGCCATCTCGGTCAACAGGGCCTCGGCGCGCGGGTCGCCGACCACCCAGGCCGCGGCTGTGATCGCCCTGGCGGCCGTCCCTGAGACGCCGAAGAGGGCCTCGAACGCCTCGAGGGGCGAAGCTTCCGACGTCATCCACTTAAGGCGGACGTCTTCCTTCAGTCCGGCCAGGGACCGGGCCCGGTCCACGGCGTCGTGAAAGCCGCCGATCTGGTCGACAAGCCCGAGTTCCCGGGCCTGGGCCCCGGTCCAGACACGCCCGCGGGCAATGGCCTCGACGCGCTCCAGGGGCATCCGGCGCCCCTCCGAGACCCGTCCGATGAACCGGGCGTAGATCTGATCCATCCATCGGCCGAAGGCGGCGCGCTGGGTGTCGCTCAGGCCAGGACCGAGGGCGAAGGCGGAAGCGTAGTCCGAGCCGACGCCGACCTGGCGCAGATCGACGCCCAGCCTCTGGAGGGCCTCGCCAAACGCCATCTTGCCGCCGAAGACGCCGATTGAACCGGTCAGGGTCGTGGGCTGGGCGACGATGGACGAGGCGTTGGCCGAAATCCAGTAACCGCCCGAGGCTGCGTATGTGCCCATGGAGACGACCACAGGCTTGCCGGCGGCCTTGGCGGCTTCGACCGCCCTGCGGACCTGCTCGGAGGCGGTGTCGGAACCGCCGGGCGAACTGATCCTGAGGACGATGGCCTTGACGTCCTTGTCCTCGGTCGCGGCGTGCAAGGCGTCCTCGAGGAGGTCGGAATAGATCATTCCGCCTGAGGCGAAGGGATTTGCGCCGCCATCGGAGCCCGTCATGATGGGGCCCTCGGCGGTGACGACGGCGATGGCCGGACCGGTCGACGGGCGGAGGTCGCGGTGGGACCGGGCGTAGGTCCCGAGGTCCCGGAACTGGGCGTTCCCGCCAGCCCGGTCGGACAGCTGCTTGCGGGCGGCGTCCAGATAGTCCACCCGGTCGATCAGGTTGAGCCTGAGGGCCTCCTCGGCCATCAGGGGGCCCGATTCGAGCGCCGTCCTCAGCTGGGCTGGCGACTGCCGGCGGTCGGCTGCCGCGCGGTTCAGGGCCGATCCGTAGATCGACTCCAGCATGGACACGGTCGCCTCACGGTGCGCCGGCGTATAGTCGGACTGCAGGTAGCCGTTGACCGCGTTCTTGAACTCCTTGCGCTGCTCGAAATCCGGGCGGACGCCGTAACGGTCGAAGATCCGCCTCAGGAAGATGTCCTCGGAGACCAGCCCGGTGGCCTGCAGGGAGGCGCCAGGCTGCATCCACACCTGTCCTCCCGCCGCTGCGAGCATGTAGGTGGAGGGGGTCGCTCCGGCCGGGTAGACGCCCTGGCTGAAGACGATCACGGGCTTTCCCGTCTTTCGGAAGCGCCGGAAGGAGTCGGCGATTTCATCCGCCATGGCCGGCTCCATGCCCGCCTCGGGAAGCCGGACCAGCAGGCCGCGGACGTGATCGTCGGTCTCCGCCTTTCGCAGGGTGGTGACGATCTTCAGCACCGACAGACTGGGCTGCCCGAAGCTGGCGAAAGGATTCGGCCTGTCCTGATCCGTCAGGGCCTGCCGGAGATCCAGCTCCAGAACCGTGCGCGCCGGGACCGGTTCCGGGCGCGAGGCGCCCGCGGCAATGACAATCAGCAGGAAAGGAACGCCGACCAGGAAAAGCAGAAGCCCGGCGAAGACGCCGCTCATGGTCAGAAGAAAGTGTTTCATTGCGCGCCCGGTGAGGGATCAGGAGACCTGACCCTATCCCGGGACGCGTCGTCCGCCAATGGATCAGACGCAGGACCTGGGCGGGACGGAGCTACAGGAACTGCGCCAGGACAAAGACCCGGGAGAAATCACCGGCCCGGGCCTCGGCCTCATGGACCCAGAAGTAGAGACGCCCGTTCTGGATCCAGTCAAAGCCCGCCGCCGGATCGCTGTCGACCTGCAGGAGCAACCGCCAGTCGCGCGCAGCGGCGAAATCCGCC
>JBJTEN010000024.1:0-11944 GCA_046092925.1 Phenylobacterium sp.
TTGCCCGGCGCCGAGGCCCTGGCCCGGGACGGGGTGCGCACCGGGGCCAGCGTCCGCAACTGGGACAGCTACGGGGCCGACGTCCAGGGCGCGGACGCCCTGGAGACCTGGCGGCGCGACCTGCTGACCGACCCCCAGACCAGCGGCGGATTGCTGGTCGCCGCGGCGCCCGGGGCGGCGGATGACGTTCTCTCCCGCCTGCGGGCGGCGGGCTTCCACGCCTCGAGGGTGGGTCGGTTCGCCGAGGGCCCGGCGCAGATCGTGCTGGCGCCTGACGCCTGAGGCCTCAGCCGAGGTCTAGGACCTCAGCGACCTTGGGATCGGCCAGCACCTCCCCAGGCGCCCCGCAGCGCAGGATCCGGCCGGCGTCCATCACCGCTAGCCGGTCGGCGAGGCCGGCGGCCTCCTCCAGGTCGTGGGTGACCAGTAGGACGGGTGGCCCCCCCGTGCGGCGCAGGGCGGCGAGTTCCTCGCGGACCCGTCCACGGGTGCGGCGATCCACCGCCGACAGGGGCTCGTCCAGGAGCAGGACGGCGGGCCGTCGGGCCAGGGCCCGGGCCATGGCCACCCGCTGCTGCTGGCCGCCGGAAAGGTTGGCCGGCTTGCGGTCCTCCAGGCCTGAAAGGTCCAGGGCCGCCATAAGGCGCAGGCCCTCCTCGCGCCGCTGGTCCCGGGGCTGGTCGCCCATGGCCATCAGGATGTTCTGCAGGGCGGTCATGTGCGGCAGCAGGGCGTAGGCCTGGAAGACCAGGCCCGTTCGACGGCGGAAGGGCGGGACGAAGATCCCAGCGGCGGTGTCGAGCCAGGTCTCGCCGGCGCAGGCGATGCGCCCCTCCCCCGGTCGGATCAGGCCGGCGACGACGCGCAGGAGGGTGGTCTTGCCGGCGCCCGAAGGGCCGGTCAGGGCGAGGATCTCGCCGGCCGCAAGCTGCAGGTCCGCTTCGACGCCCGCGGGTCCGCCGCGGCGGAAGGACAGGCTGAGGGCGGGGTCATCGGTCATGGCGCGCCAGCCTTGATCCCAGGGCCTGGACGGCGATGATCGCCGCGACCGAAACGGCGACCAGGGCCGCCGCCAGGATTCCCGCTCCAGCGTCATCAAAGGCCTGCACCTTGTCGTAGATGGCAAGGGCAGCTGTCCGCGTCTCTACGGGGATCGACACGCCATTCATCAGGACGACCCCGAACTCACCCATGGTGTGGGCGAAGGTGAGGATGAAGCCGGTCAGCACGCCGGGCCAGGCAAGGGGCGCCTCGACCGTCCAGAAGGTGCGCCAGGGACCCAGCCCGCTGACCCAGGCCGCCTCCCTCAGTTCGGGCCTTATGCCCTCGAAGGCCCGCAGGGCCGGCTGCACGGCGAAGGGCAGGTTGGCGATCAGGGAGGCGGCCACCAGCCCCTCGAAGCTGAAGACGAGCCCCTGTCCGAAGACGGTGGTCCAGACCGCCCCCAGAGGCGAGGCGTCGCCGAGGGCGGCCAGGAGGTAGAAGCCCAGCACAGTGGGCGGCAGGACCAGGGGCAGGGCGATCAGCCCCTCCAGCACCGCCCGGCCCCGCCGGACCTGATAAGCCAGGGTCCGGGCGACCAGCACGCCGACCGGGGTCAGCAGGCAGGCGGTCCACAGGCTGAGCTTGAAGGACAGGGCGAAGGCGACGGAGTCCAAGGGTCAGTCGTCTCCGTCAGGGGCCAGGCCGAAGTCCCTCAGGACGGCCCGGGCCGGGGGTGAGGCCAGGAAGTCGAAGAAGGCCCGACCTTCCCGGCTGGCGCCGCGCAGCACGACCGCGGTCTGGACCAGGGGGGCGTGAAGGGTCGGATCGATCCGGCCGTAGGCGCCGGCCCGCGCCAGCTCCGGCCCCAGGGCGAGGGAAAGGGGCAGGAGGCCGGCGTCGGCGCCGCCAGAGAGGGCGAAGCGCGCGGCCTGGGCGGCGGAGTCCCCCAGGACAAGGCGCGGCGCCGCAAGGGTCCAGACCCCCAGGGCGGTCAGGGCTTCCCGGGCCGCCCGGCCATAGGGCGCATGGTCCGGATTGGCGATGGCCATCCTCCGGATCCGGCCGTCCTTCAGGGCCCGGACCAGCTCGGCGGATCCGCCGGCGGGACGCACCCGTGACCCCTTGCGGGCGAAGAGCACCAGCCGCCCCTGCCCATAGATCCGGCCAGGGCCCTCGGCGCGGCCTGACGCCACCAGGCGGCGCGCCAGGCTGGCCTCGGCGCTGAGGAAGACCTCGAAGGGAGCGCCCGCCTCGATCTGGCGGGTCAGGGCGCCGGAGGACCCGAAGGTCAGACGGACCGGTCCGCCGCCGGCGCGCCGGAACCGCTCGGCGATGAGGGGAAGGGCGCTTGTCAGGTCCGACGCCGCCGCGATGAGGGGACCCTCCGACGCCCAGGCCCGGGTCGGCGCGAGGGCGATCAGGCCGGCCAGGGTCCGCCGGGTCAGGGACACGCGAGCTCTCCGGGGTGAGGGTGGATGCCGTCAGAAGAGGGTAGGCGTCTTCGGCGTCAGGCGAAAGCGAATGCGGACCCTCTTGGCGGGGACCGGCCGACACGGTCAGCTTCGCCGCGAGGAAAGATCCCTCAGGTCCTGGCGCCGGGCCCCCGCCGCTTCCTGGCCGAGAGCACGGACTGACCGGCCCCGGTCAGGGTCGCGACTTACGCGGGAGGGCGGCGATCTCTTCCGGGGTCAGACGGGTGAGCGACTCCACCGCGCAACGGGAGACGCCGATGGGAGTCTTCACGAGGACCGTGGCGTCGATGGCGCTGCAGATCGAGGAGGACCCGCGGCTATCGATGGCGATCTTGTGTTCCCAGTCGAGCTCGGGACAAGGCCCCTTCATGTCGAGCCGGTAGACGTCCTTCGCCCGGACCCGGAGGTAGAGGGTCTTGTCGTCGGGGGCCGCGAAGCCGCGGACGTCACGGCTGAAGAAACAGCTCTTCTGAGCTGACGGCGCGGCCTTGCCGTCCGTCTTGTCGGGCTGGGGCCTGGGTTCGGTCTGGGCAACCGCCGCGGCGGACAGACCCAGGGTGGCCGCAGTGACCAGGGCGAGGGTTCGAAACATCGCAGGACTCCTCAAGAAGCTTCGGCTCTATGTGAGCCCGGAACCGCGGCGGGAAAATGACCAATCCGGAGCTCAGGCCGCCGACCGCCGCGCCGGGTCCACCAGTGTCGCCAGATCCCGGGGGAGAGGGGAAGGCGCCCCAGCCGCCAGGGCGGCGACATGCTCGCCCAGCAGGGGCGCCCAGGTCAGGCCGCGCGATCCAAGTCCGCCCAGGACCAGGAGCCCTGGCGCGCCCGGGACCGTCCCCGCCAGGGGCAGGTGGTCGCGGGTGGTCGCGCGGATCCGGGCCCGGCCGTCGAGGCGCGCTCCGTCCAGGGCCGCAGCGAGTTCCGGCCTGGCCCGGGCGAGACTCTCAAGATTGGCCTGATGGTCCGCCTCTGTCAGTTCGGTGGAGGTCTCGCCGCGCCGGAAGGTGGCGCCGAAGAGGAAACCCGCCGTCATGGGGGCGATGTAACCGCCCCAGCCTGCCGCCCTGACAGTCTCGGGGCCAGGGTCGGCGATCCAGCTGGCCTGGCCCCGGACGGGCAGGATGGGAGCCTCAGGCCAGAATTGGGCCAGCCCGGCCCCGGCGGCCAGGACCACCGTCCGGAAGTTCCGCGCCTGGCCCTCGGCTGTCGTGAGGCGCCAACCGTCCTCCGAGGGTTCAAGCTTCTCGACCCGCCCCGGGAGAGCGGCGGCGCACCAGGCGGCGAGGACCTGGCGGGGATCGAGGCTGAGGGCGCCCGGCTGTTCCAGGGCCGTTCGGTGCGTCGGCTCTCCCAGCCGGAGCGAGGCGGCGGCCGGATCCAGCAGTCGCAGCGATCCCTCGGGGAAGAGGTCCGAGGCGGCGATCCTGGCGAAACGACCCGTATCCCGCTCATTGGCGGCCAGTTGCAGCACCCCTCGCGAGATCACCGCCCCGGGCAGGACGGCGTAGACATCGAGGGCCCGAAGGTAGGCCTGGGCCCCCAGCCGGGCGACGGGCCCCAGGCCGGCGTCCAGACGCGGCGTCACCAGGCCGGCCGGATTGCCGGAAGCGCCCGCCCCCGGCGCCTCGGCCTCGAGCTGGACCACCTCAACGCCCAGGGCCAGGAGGGCGCGGCGGACTGCGGCCCCGGCGATTCCGGCGCCGACCACGGCCACGGACCCGGCAGGTCCAGGCGTCGCCACCCGACCCGGGAGAATCGCCTCCAGGCGCTCGCGCTTGCGGCCGTGGCCGGGGGCCCGACGCACCTCGAAGCCCGCGGCGGCCAGCCCCCGGCGGACCTGTCCCGCGACCGTGAAGGTGGCGGCCCGGGCGCCCGGGGCGGACCGTGCGGCCACCGCCTGGAGGACCTCGTCCCGCCACATGTCGGGATTGAGGGCCGGGGCGAAGCCGTCGAGGAACCAGGCGTCCGCCCGTCCTTCCCACTGGGAGAGGGCCTCCCCCGCCTCCATGAGGGCGAGGTCCAGACAGGCTCGGAACTCCGGCAGGTCGATCCGGTGAAAGCCTCGGCGCTTCTCCGGCCACCGGGCGAGGAGGCTCGCCGCCAGGGGCGCCAGCTCCGGCCAGGGGGAGAGGGCGCGCGCGGCGTCCTCGCGCGACATCAGGTGGGCCTCGACGCTGAAGATGTGCAGCCGCCCGCCCTCGGGGGCCCCTCTGCGCCAGAGGTCCAGCAGGGCCAGGATGTTGAGCCCCGTCCCGAAGCCGAGTTCGGCGACGGTGAAGTTCCGGCGTCCCGCCCAAGCCCCCGGCAGGCCGCAGCCCTGAAGGAAGACGGCCCGGGACTCCGCCAGCCCGTCGTCGGCGCCGAAATAGGCGTCGCCATAGAGGGACGAACGCGGTCGTCCATCCTCGGTCCATTCGATCGGCGCATCGCCCGGGCTCATGCGCCGACCTAGTCCCGGCGACCGTCCCGTCGCAAGGGGCATCCTTGAGGGTGCGCGGGCGGGCCCGAGTCGCTAGAACAGCGGCAAGGGGAGGCCGTCCATCCATGTCCAGCACCGTTCCGGGTTTCGCATTCCGCCGCCTGCGCTTCGACCTGCCGTCCGTCGGCGGCTACGGGACGGCCATCGAGATGGGGCCGCAGGACCGGCCGGTGGACATCCTGTTCTCCCACGCCAATGGCTTCAACGCCCTGACCTATCGCTCGATCCTGGGGCCGCTCTCGGACCGGCTGAGGATCGTCGCCGTCGACCAGCGCGGGCATGGCCTGTCCGGTCTGCCGCCGCGCCTCGAGGACCCTGCCCGCAACTGGTACGATCTCGTTCCCGACCTCAAGGCCGTGCTGGAGGTCCTGGAGATCCGCGACGCCGTGCTGGGCGGGCACTCCATGGGCGGTACGATCAGCCTGATGGCGGCTGCGGAGAGCCCGGGACGTGTACGGGGGATCGCCCTCTTCGATCCGGTCATCATGGCCCCGGGCTTCGCTGCCGAGAATGGAAACAGGCCCCTGACCCGCGACAACCCCCTGCTCCAGGGCGCCCTGCGCCGGCGGCCGGTCTTCCCCGGCAAGGCGGAGGTGATTGCGTCCTACAGCGGCAAGGGCGCTTTCCGCGCCTGGACCCCCGACATGCTGGCCGAATATGTGGAGGACGGCTTCCATGACACGCCGGCTGGCGAGGTGGAGCTGAACTGCAATCCGGCCTGGGAGGCCTCCAACTTCGCCAGCCACGGCCATGACCCCTGGCCATCATTCGACGCCGCGGACGTCCCGATCCGTATCCTGAAGGCCGAAACCGGCTCCACCTGCCGCTCCGACGGCCAGGAGGCGGCTCTCACCGCCAGCGGCCGCATCCGCCTGGAGGTGATTCCCGGAACCACCCACTTCCTGCCCATGGAGAGGCCGGACCTCGTCCGGACCACCCTCCTGGACCTGCTGGGGCAGGGCGCAGGCGTTTGAGCCTTGGGCCGGGCCCGGGAACCCGGGTCGGTGACCCGGCTTTGGGACTCGGCTCGAGAGACCGCCGGCGCCCCCGCAGCCCTCCTTCGCGCGGCGCGCTCCACAAGGGGGTTTATCCCTCCCCGTCCCCCAGCTGGAAGAACCAGACCCTCGCGGCGCCCCAGGTGCGGGCGTCGAGGAGGGTGTAGCCGGGGACTTCAGGGGCCGGCTCGCCGGCGCCGGTCTCGAGCACGGCCAAAGCCCCGGGGGCCAGCCAGCCGCCCTCTCGCAGGCGGGCCAGGGCGACCTCTCCCAGACCCCGGCCATAGGGCGGATCGAGGAAGGCCAGGGTGAAGGCCGGGCCGTCGGCGCCGGGGCGGACGCCGAGGTCGGTGGCGTCGCGGCGGTGGATTCGGGTGCGGCCGAACAGGGCGAAGGCCTCGGCGTTGTCGCGGATCGCCCCCCGGGCGGCGGCGTCAGTCTCCACGAACAGGCAAAAAGCCGCACCGCGGGACAGGGCCTCGAAGCCCAGGGCCCCCGAACCGGCGAAGAGGTCGATGACCCGCGCTCCCGCCAGCGGCGGGGCCCAGGCGGCGTGCTCCAGGATGTTGAAGACAGCCTGGCGGGCGCGGTCGGAGGTGGGCCGGGTCCCCTGGCCCGGCGGCGCGGCGAGGCTGCGGCCCTTGAGGGCGCCGGAAACAATGCGCATGGCGGGGTTCTGCCGGTCGGGTCTAGGGTGTCGGGAGAGGAAAACGTCAGGGGAGGATCTGATGAGCCTGGTGACCCGCGAACGCAAGGGGGCGGCGGTGGTGCTGACCTACGCCAACCCGCCCTGGGGAACGATGACCGCCGCCGGCGCCCGGGAGATGTACGCCGAGGCGAGGGCCGCCCTGGACGACCCCGAGGTGCGCTGCCTGGTCCTGACCGGGGGCGTGCCCGGCATCTTCATCCGCCACTCTGACGTGGACGAGCTGGCCGACATGAGCGCCCGCCTGCAGGACGGCCCGCCGCCGGCCCCGCCGCGCGCCGAAGCGCCGGCTCCGCCGCCGGGATTCCTGGAGCTGACCGACATCATTTTCGCGGCGGACAAGCCCGTGGTGGCGGCCATCAACGGCCTCTGCCAGGGCGGCGGCTTCGAGCTGGCCCTGGCCTGCGACATCCGGATCGCGACGCCGGATGCGGCCTCGATCGGCCTGCCGGAGACGCGGATCGGAATCTTCCCCGGTGGCGGCGGAACCCAGCGCCTGCCCCGGGTGGTGGGCGAGGCCAAGGCCCTGGAGATCATCCTGCGCGGCCTGACCTTCACGGGCGCGGAGGCTCACGCCATCGGCCTGGTGCACGAGTTGGCGGGCGACCCGCTGGCCCGGACCCTGGAGATGGCGCGGGAGTGGGAGGGCCGCGGGGCCGAGGGCATAGCCGCCGCCAAGCGGCTTACCCGCGCGGCCCTCGACCGCCCCCTTTCGGAGGGCCTTTCCGAGGAGCGCCGCTCCTTCCTGGAGGTGATGCGGACCGCTTCGGCCCGCGCGGCCCTGGAGGGCGCCCGCCAGCCGGTGGAGATCCAGAAGGTCTGACGGCGCGGGCCTTCGGCGCGCCGCCGGGTCCGCCCAGGTCGGTCATGCCGGCCCGGGGGGCGTCAGACTTGCGCGAAGGCCCCTTGCGGGGCGGCCGGGGGCCGGCCCCCTTGGCCTTGGGCCTGGCCCAGCCGGGCTTGTAGGCGGGCCGGGCGCGGGCCTCGGGCGCCCCTGCAGCGGCGACCAGCCCCGCCGCCGCCTCCCGGCGCTTCTCGGAGACGGGCGCACGGCGGCTCCACTGGGGCCGGTCGCCCCGGGGCAGGTCCTCGGGCGCGATGAGGTCGGAGAAGAGTTCGCGAATGACCCGGGGCCCGACCTCCTCGATCTCGCCCGGCGGCAGGGTGGAAAGGGCGAAAGGGCCGTAGGCCAGGCGGATCAGCCGGTTGACCTTCAGGCCCACCGACTCCAGCACCTTGCGGACTTCGCGG
Source organism: Phenylobacterium sp. (assembly GCA_046092925.1). Taxonomy (GTDB): domain Bacteria; phylum Pseudomonadota; class Alphaproteobacteria; order Caulobacterales; family Caulobacteraceae; genus Phenylobacterium. The sequence continues at coordinate 7,888 of JBJTEN010000024.1, forward strand.
TTCTTGCCCTCCGACAGGGTGACGCTGATCCACAGGTTGGCGCCGGAGGCGCCGTCACGGGCCTTGTCGATCACGGCCTCGACAGGGCCGTAGCGGACGCCGTCCACCGTGACCCCGGCCTTGAGGGCGTCGAGGCGATCCTGGGTGATGCGGCCGAAGGCCCGGGCCCGGTAGCGCCGGACCAGGCCCGTGGAGGGAAGCTCCAGCGCCCGGGCCAGTCCCCCGTCGTTGGTCAGGAGGAGAAGGCCCTCGGTGGTCAGGTCAAGGCGGCCGACCGAGATGAGGCGGGGCAGGCCCTGGGGCAGGGCCTGGAAGACGGTGGGTCGGCCCTGGGGGTCCTTGTGCGAGGTCACCAGGCCAGAGGGCTTGTGATAGCGGAACAGGCGGACGGGCTCGGGCTCGCCGACCACCTCGCCGTCGACGGTCAGGATGTCGCCGGCGTCGATCCGGACGGCGGGCGTCGTCAGGGTGCGGCCGTTGATAGCCACCCGGCCCTCGGCGATCAGGCGCTCGACCTCGCGCCGCGAGGCGACCCCGGCCCGGGCCAGGGCCTTGGCGATGCGCTCGCCTGCGCCCTCCGGGGATTGACCTTCGTCGCCGCCAGGGGTTCGTAAAGGATCGTGGACCATGATCTGGACTACATGCGCATTGCGCTGGCCGAGGCGCAAGCCGCCGCGGACCGGGGGGAGACCCCCGTGGGCGCCGTCGTGGTCGATCCTGCGACCGGCGAAGTCGTCGCTGCAGCGGGCAACGCCCCGATCGTCGAGTCCGATCCCACCGCCCATGCGGAGATCCGCGCCCTGAGGGCGGCGGCCCGGAAACGGGGCAATTACCGGCTGACCGGCCTGACCCTCTACGTGACCCTGGAGCCCTGCCCCATGTGCGCCGGGGCGATCAGCCACGCCCGGATCGGGCGGGTGGTGTTCGGCGCGGAGGATTCCAAGGGAGGCGGCGTGGTGCACGGCGCGCGCGACTTCGACCAGCCGACCTGCCCCTGGCGGCCGGCGATCGAGGGCGGTGTGCTCGCGGCGGAGTCGGCCGCACTCCTGAAAGGATTCTTCCGCGCCCGGCGCGGCCGCCGGTCAGGTGAGGCGGCGGCGGTAGAGGGCGAGGAGGGCTGACCAGGCTCGTTCGGCGGCCTCCGGATTGTAGACGGCGGATCCCGGAACACACCATCCATGCCGCGCGCCGGCATAGACCTCGACCTCCGCGGGTCTTCCGGAGGCGCGAAAGGCGGCCCGGAGAGCCTCCTTGGCCTGAGGCTCCTTCTGGTCGTCGTCCTCGGCGATGGCGACCAGGAACTCAGCCCGGGTGCGGGCGATCAGCCGGTGCGGGCTGTCCGCGGCGCCGGTGACCAGCCCTCCGCCATGGAAGGAGCCGACGGCGGCGATCCGGTCCGGGAGGGCGGCGGCGGCGAGGAAGGACATAGGCCCGCCCATGCAGTAGCCCTGGACGCCGGCGCCCTTGCCGGGATCGACCAGGGACTGGCCGTCGAGCCAGGCGAAGCAGGCGATGGCGTCACGGGCCGTCGCCTCGGGGGTGAGGGCGGACCTGAGCTCCATCAGCTTCGCCCGGTCGGCGGGATCGGCCCAGTTGACGGGCCCGGCGGGAATCGGCGCCCGGCCCTTGCGGTAGAAGGGATTGGGAAGGAGGACAGAATAGCCCTCGGCGGCGAGGCGGCTGGCCATCTGACGAAAGACGGGCCTCAGGCCCATGATGTCGGTCCAGATCAGGACCGCCGGCCAACCGCCGGCGGGCGCCCTGCCGACGGGATGGACGAAGACGGCGTCGCAGGCGCCGTCCGGCGTCTGAACCTCGACGTCCATCTCCATGACTCTGAGGGCGGCGGCGCCGGCCGGCGCCGAGGCGGCGACCGCGGCGCCGGCGGCGAGGACGCCACGGTCGCGGCGGGAGAGGCCCGAACCTTCAGGTTCGTCCTTCGGGTTGCGGGAGTCTTCGGACATGGGCGGCTCCTTGCGGGACAGGACGCCCGACTATGCCCCTGCCCGCATCGCCTGTCAGCCCAGCCTGGAGTCGGCTGCAGCCAGGGCCGCGGCGAGGTCGACTTCGCGCCCCTGCGCGCCAAGGGCGTCCGCCAGGGCGGTGAGACAGAGACGGACATGCCAGGGCGTGGCCGAGGCGCCCATGAGGCCGATGCGCCAGACCTGGCCCTTCAAAGGGCCAAGTCCAGCGCCGATCTCGAGATCCCAGCGGGCGAGCATGTGCGCTCGCACGGCCGCCTCATCCACGCCGTGCGGAACCCGGACCGTATTCAACTGGGGCAGGCGGTGCTCCGGCGCCACGAGCATGGCGAGGCCGAGGGCCTCGAGTCCGGCGACCAGGGCCTCATGCATCCGGGCGTGGCGCACATAGACCGCCTGCTGACCCTCCTCGAAGAGAGCCACCAGGGACTCGTGCAGGCCATAGAGGGCGTTGATGGGCGCGGTGTGATGATAGGTGCGTCCGCCCTCCCCGCCCCAATAGGCCATGAGCAGGCTGACATCGAGCAGCCAGTTGCGGACCGGAGTGGTGCGGGCGGCGACGGCGGCGAGGGCGCGGCGCGCGAGGCCACCGGGGACAGGCCCGGCGGGGCCGAGAGGCATTTCTGGGTCCCGGAATAGAGGACGTCGGCATCCCAGCCTGCGGCGTCCACCGGCACGCCGCCGAGGGAGGTCACGCAGTCGACGATGGACAGGGCGCCGTGACGGCGGGCCAGGGCGCAAAGGGCGGCGGCGTCGGAGCGCACGCCCGTGGAGGTCTCGGCGTGGACGAAGGCGAGGACCTTGGCGGGGCCAGAGGCGAGGGCGGCCTCGACCGCGGCGACATCGACGGGCTCACCCCAGCGAGCGTCGACCCGGACCGCCTCGGCGCCCGCCCGGCCGGCCATGTCGACCATGCGGCCGCCGAAGACGCCGTTGACGACGATCACCGCCCGGTCTCCCGGCTCCAGAAGGTTCATGAGGGCGCCCTCCATGCCCGCCGTCCCGGGGGCGGGCAGAGGCACGCAGGCGTGGTCAGGCGCATTGAAGAGCCGGGCCAGGGCGGCCTTGATCTCTTCCATCAGGTCCTGGAAGGCGGGATCCAGGTGCCCGACCGTCGGCCGGGCCAGGGCCGACAGGACCCGGGGGCTGACGTCGGAAGGGCCCGGCCCCATGAGGATGCGCCTCGGCGGCTGGAAGCTCTGCATGTCGCCCTCCCTGTTCGGCGTGCGACGATTAGGCGAAGCCGGCGCGCATGTCAGCACCCGCGATCAGCGGAAGGGCGGCTCGTCAAAGCTGCGCAGCTTGCGCGAATGCAGACCCGCGCCCTCCCGGCGAAGACGGTCGATTGTAGCGAGGCCGATCTGCAGGTGCTGGCCGATGGCGCGGTCGTAGAAGGCGTTGGCCTGTCCCGGCAGCTTGATCTCGCCGTGCAGCGGCTTGTCGGAGACGCACAACAGGGTGCCGTAGGGCACGCGGAACCGGTAGCCCTGGGCGGCGATGGTGGCGCTTTCCATGTCGATGGCCACGGCCCGCGACTGGTTGAACCTAAGGGCGCTGGATGAGTACCGCAGCTCCCAGTTGCGGTCATCGGTGGTGACCACGGTGCCGGTGCGCAGGCGCCGCTTGAGGGCCTCGCCGCTCTCGCCGGTGACGGTCTCGGCCGCCCGGCCAAGGGCCACCTGGACCTCGGCGATCGGCGGGATGGGGATTTCCGGCGGCAGGACATCGTCGAGGACATGGTCGTCGCGCAGATAGGCGTCGGCCCCTCCAATGCCAAGACCATCACCGACCACCTCGCCGTCCTGCGTCCCGAGGCCTGGCTGATGATCGGTCACTGCGGGGGCCTGCGCGGCTCCCAGACCATCGGTGACTACGTCCTGGCCCACGCCTATCTGCGCGACGACCACGTGCTCGACGGCGTGCTGCCGCCGGAAATCCCGATCCCGGCGATTGCCGAAGTCCAGATCGCTCTCGCCCAGGCGGCCGAACAGGTCAGCGGCGATACGGGCGCCAACCTCAAGAAGCGGATGCGCACCGGCACGGTTGCCACCACCGACGATCGCAACTGGGAGCTG
>JBJTEN010000025.1:0-24410 GCA_046092925.1 Phenylobacterium sp.
GTGCGCCTTCCAGTCCCGGGCGGCGGGGCCGTGCGGGGCGCGAGCCCAGGCCATCCGGAGGCGATCCTGGACGACCGGCGCGCCAAGGAGATGGAGGGCCCGTCGCGTCTGTCGGCTCGACATCCAGCTGGTCAGTCTCGGTTCCCGGCCGGCGGCGGCGACCAGCCGGTCCCTGTGAGCGCCGGACAGCCTCAGCCTTTCGGCCTCCCGGGCGACGTCCCCCGGTGCTTCGGGAAGGAGCGCACCAAGTCTCAGGACCGGGTCCGGAGCGGCTCCATCCAGGACCTCGACCTCGCAACACCCCTCAAGGCGGGAGAGATCGCCTGCAAAGGGCAGGATCCGCGACAGGACCCCGGTCGCCGCCATCAGGCGAACGGCAGGGCGCGGGTCCGGCGCGGACAGGAGCGACAGGAGTTCCTTCTGAATCCGCTCCGCCGGGAGGTTGGCGAGGCTAGAGGCGTGGGCCTCGCAGGCGGCCAGGGCGGCGGCGTCCGGCTCGCCGCGACCGTAATGGGCCAGAAAGCGGAAACAACGAAGGATCCGGAGGTGATCTTCCCGGATGCGCCGTTCGGCGTCGCCCACGAACACGATCCGCCCGGCCCGCGCCGCAGCCAGGCCCTCCCCGGTCGGATCGAAGACCCGGCCCGTCCGGTCCGCATAGAGCGCATTGAGCGTGAAGTCGCGCCGCGCGGCGTCCTCCGTCCAGTCCCGGCTGAACGCCACCACCGCCCGCCGGCCGTCCGTCTCGACGTCCCGCCGCAGGGTGGTGATCTCAAAGCCGCGGCCGCCGCTGACGGCGGTCACCGTGCCGTGGTCGACGCCCGTGGGGACCGCCTTCAGGCCAGCCGCCTCGAGCGCCGCCGTCACCGCGTCAGGCTCCAGGACCGTGGCGAGGTCGATGTCGGCGACCGGGCGGCCCATGATGGCGTTCCGGACGCAGCCGCCGACAAAGCGGACACAGCCCGCCCCGCCTGCCGCCTCCAGGGCGTCCAGCACGGCGGCGGCGGCGGGATCGGAGATCCACCCGGCTTCCGTCAGCTGAGAGATGGAGGCGCTCACGCGGGGGGCCCGAAGAGGCGGTGCGACAGGACGCGCAGCATCCCGGCCGTGGCGCCCCAGATGAACCGGTCGTCATGGGTCATGGCGTAGAACCGGCGCCGGACGCCGGTCGGCGTATCGCGCTCGTGGACCTCGTGGTTGGCGGCGTCCATCAGGAAGGCGAAGGGCGTTTCGAAGATGTCGGCCACCTCCTCCGGGTTGGGCTCCAGGCGGAATCCCTCCTCGATGAAGGCGACAACGGGCGTGATCAGATAACCTGTGCCTGTCCGATAGGGCGTCGACAGGCCGACCGGGGAGACGAGGCCGGGCGCCAGGGCGACCTCCTCCTCGGCCTCCCTCAGGGCCGTCTGCCAGGGGGTTTCTCCCGCATCGCAGCGGCCGCCCGGAAAGGCGATCTGGCCGGCGTGGCGCCTCAGGGTGTCCAGCCGGGTGGTCAGGAGGACCGAGTAACCGAAGGGCCGCTCGATCAGCCCCACCAGCACGGCGGCGGGGGTGAGGGTCTCAAGCGACGGGAGATAGGGATCGGGCTCGAAGTCGAAGTCCGAACTGATCTGTTCGATGGAGCGCTCGGCAAGAGGATCCAGGCGCTCGGCCAGACGCGCCTCCAGCAGGGGCCGGGCGCCCCGCTGCGCAAGCCGGTGCGGGCTCACGCCCCCCCGTCCCCGGCCGACCCCAGGTCGAAGGACGCGCCGCCAGACCGGACAAGAAGGCGACCGCCCGCCTCCTCGGCCATTTCGACCAGTTCGTAGAAGACGGGCCGGGCGACCAGGGCCTCAAGGCCGCGGCGCACATGCAGGTAAGGCCGGGGCTCGCCCGTGTCCGGATCCGTCTCGACCCTGAGGGCGTTGTCCGGTCCCGCCCGGACTTCGTCGCCGACATTGGTCTGGAAGACCAGGTCGCCGGCGTCCCGGTCGACGCGCACGGCGATGAACGGGGCGTCCTCCACCGTGATCCGCATCTTCTCGACCGGCGTCACCAGGTGAAAGCCGTCTGGATCCTTCCGGAGAACGGTGGAGAACAGCCGCACCAGCGCCTCGCGGCCGATGGGCGTGCCTTCGTGGAACCACTGGCCGTTTCGCTTGATCACGATGTCGATGTCGCCGCAGTGGGCGGGGTTCCAAAGGTGCACGGGGGGCAGGCCCCGCCCTGGCGCCTGTCGCGCGGCGGCGGCGACGCCCTCGAGGCCGGAAGCGGCTTGAGTCTCGGTCATGCGTGAAAGGTAGGCCTGCTCGAGGCCGGGCTCAACCTCGGCCCCGGTCAGGCGCGCACAGGTCCGCTCAGGGGACCTGCAGCGCCACGGGCCAGGACCCGCCGGGGATCCACCGGACCGGGCAGCCGGACCCCCGCCGTCGGCGGTACGGCGTAGCCGAAGCGCTCGAAGAAGGGCGGATCCCCGACGAGCAGGATCGGACCCTGCCCAAGCTTGTCCGCAGCGGCCCCGGCGCGCTCCACGAGCCGGCCTCCCAGGCCATCGAGCCGGCGGCCGGAATGCACGGCGAGGGGGCCCAGAAAGAGGGCCGGGGTCTCGCCGATATGGATATCCCAGAGACGCACCGAACCGACGATCTCGCCGCCGGCCTCGGCGCAGAAGGACAGGTCACGACGGAAGCGCGCAATCTCTCGGACGCGTTCGGACACCTTGACGAAGCGTCCCGGACCGAAGGCGTGGTCCAGAAGGGCCTCGATCCCCGTTGCGTCGGCGGCCTGTTCCGGACGGATGCAAAGATCGTTTTCGATGACGTCCGCCAAGACAGCCCCTCCCCGGCGCAAGGGCCGCGCGTTTAGGGCTGGTCTCGGGTGGCGTCAACACTGCGCAGGGGATCAGAGCCAGTTCCGGGGCCAGGCTTCACCCAGCGCCCTCACCTCTCCCGCCAGCAGGCCGCGCCGGCGCATGGCCGCGTCCGACAGGACAGAGAGGGCCTGGACAGGCTCCACCCCGCCACGGGGCCCGGCGGCCACAGGCGCGTCTGCGGCGGCGGCGTCCAGCGCCTTCCACTCCGCCTGTCCCTGGTCGGGAAAGCCGACGGCGAAGAAAAGCCTGCGCGACGCTCCGTCCGCCTCGGTCAGTACGGCGATCACCCACCCGGGCATACGCGCCTCCGGTCAAAGAGCCTGCAAGTTGCCGCATGCCGGCCGCCGGGCCAAGCTGGCGTCTCATGAGCGAGTCCTTCGACGACGACGACCTGTCACTGCGCGCCCTGCTCGGGCGTCCGGACTACCTGCGATTCTGGCTCTCGCGCGTCGGCTCCACCCTCGCCGTCCAGATCCAGAGCGTCGCCCTGGGCTGGCAGGTGTATGAGGTCGCCCGCGAGACCATGGACGTCGCCCGTGCGGCCTTCTTCGTGGGCATGATCGGTCTGGCCGCCTTCATCCCCGTCTTCTTCCTGGCCCTGCCGGCCGGAGAGGCGGCGGACCGCCATGACCGCAAGACCATACTGCGCCTGTGCTATCTTGCTGAGACGGCCACGGTCCTCGTCCTCGTCGCCGCCACCGTCTTCGACTTTGCAACCCTGCCCCTTCTGCTGGCCCTGGCCGCCGCCTTCGGGGCCAGCCGCGCCTTCATGGGCCCGGCGGGAACGGCGCTCGGGCCCATGCTGGTCCCGCGTCGCCTGCTGCCTCGGGCCATCGCCATGAACTCCCTCGCCTGGCAGGCGGCCTCGATCATCGGACCCGCCCTCGGCGGCCTTCTGATCGCCCTCTCGCCCGCGACTTCCTACGGGGCCGCGGCCGGACTTTACCTGTTCGCCCTCGCCTGCATCTCCGGGATCCGGGGCAATACCCGGCCCGAGGTTTCGCCGGGCTCGCGCTGGGCGCTGATCCGCGAGGGCGTCGCCTATGTCTGGACCAATCGGATCGTCTTCGGCGCGATTTCGCTGGATCTTGTCGCCGTTCTGCTCGCCGGCGCCACGGCCCTCCTGCCGGTGTTCGCCCGGGACGTCCTGCATGTCGGCCCTGAGGGGTTCGGCATTCTCAGGGCCGGACCGGCCATAGGGGCCACGCTGGTGGCGGTGATCCTGGCCCGCTATCCCATAAGAAGGCGGGCCGGTCCGGTCATGTTCGCGGGGGTCGCCGTTTTCGGCGTCGCCACCATCGTCTTTGGCCTCTCGACCTCCCTGCCCCTCTCGGTGTTCGCCCTTGCCGTTCTCGGGGCGGCCGACATGCTCAGCGTCTACATCCGCCAGACCCTGGTTCAGCTCGTCACGCCGGACGCCATGCGCGGCCGGGTCGCGGCGGTGTCCGGTCTGTTCATCGGCGCCTCGAACGAGCTCGGGGAGTTCGAGAGCGGAGTCGCCGCACGCTTCCTGGGGCCGGTCGGCGCGGCGGTGTTCGGCGGCGCCGGCGCCCTTGCGGCCACCGCGCTCTGGGCCCGGCTGTTTCCCGACTTGCGCAAGGCCGACCGCCTCGAATAACTGGCGGCGCGATCATTTTCATCGGGAGGCATTTCAATGCGCGCACTTGACGGAAAAGTGGTTCTGGTCACCGGGGGCGGCAACGGCATTGGCCGCGACTGCGCGCTCATCGCGGCCCAGGAGGGCGCGAAGGTCGTGGTCAACGACCTGGGCGGCGGGCTGAAGGGCGGCGACGAGGGCGACGCCGGTCCCGCCGAGGCGGTGGCCAGGGAAATCCGCGCCGCGGGCGGCGAGGCGGTCTCCAACTCCGAGAGCGTCACCAGCATGAAGGCCGTCCAGGGCATGGTCGAGCAGGCCCTCGATACCTTCGGCGGCCTGCACGCCGTCATCAATCCGGCCGGCATCCTGCGCGACGTCATGTTCCACAAGATGAGCGAGGACGACTGGGACCGCGTGATCGACGTCCACATGCGCGGCTCGTTCAACGTCGCCCGCGCCACCATCGAGCTGTTCCGCGAGCAGAACGACGGCGCCTACATGTTCTTCACCTCCACCTCGGGGCTCTTCGGGAACATCGGCCAGGCCAACTACGGCGCGGCCAAGATGGGCATAGCCGGCCTGTCGCGGATCATCGCCATGGAGGGCGCGCGCAACAATGTGCGCTCCAACTGCCTGGCCCCCGTGGCCTGGACCCGCATGACCCAGTCCGTGCCGGTGAAGGACGAGGCCGCCGCCGCTCGCCGCGCCGTGATGGCCGAGAAGATCCGCGCCGATCAGCCGGCCCGCTTCTCCGTCGCCATGGTGGCCCCGGCCGCCTCGCACGTGTCCGGCCAGATCTTCGGCGCCTCGGGCGAGAACATCATCCTCTACTCCCAGCCCCGTCCGGTCGAGACCGTGACCAAGGAAGAGGGCTGGACGGTCCAGACCATCCTGGACGAGGCGGTGCCGAAGATGGCGCCCAAGTTCTTCGACCTGAACCGCGGCCCCCTGCCGGGCGGGAACAACGCCCAGCAACCCGCGGCCGCCAAGCCGGCGTCCTGAGACCGGCTCCCCGGCCAGGCCCTGACCTGGCCGGGGACGCCGACCGCGGAATCGGCGTCCGAAAACCGCCAGACATTCGCCTCGGATAGGACTATGCTGAGGCCATGGACCTGGATCCCGCCGCCAGTTTTCGCGCCTTCGCCACCCGGGACGTACGCCTCGACGGGCAGCTGTTCGGGGGAGTCGTCACGACCGGAATCTATTGCCGGCCCGTCTGTCCGGCCCGGAAGCCCCGGCCGGAGAATGTGCGGTTCTTCAGTTCGGCGGCGGCGGCGCAGCTTGTCGGATTCCGGCCCTGCCTGAGATGCCGCCCGGAGGCCGCTCCGGAGCTCGGCGCCTGGAACGGGACCGCCAACACGGTCTCGCGCGCCCTCGCCCTGATCGACCTCGGGGCCCTGGATAACGGCGACATGCAGGGCCTGGCGGGGCGCCTGGGCGTGGGAGAGCGACATCTCAGACGCCTGTTCCAGGAGCACCTGGGAGCCTCCCCGGTCGCGGTGGCCCAGACCCGCAGGCTGCACATGGCCCGCCGCCTGATCCGGGAGACCGGACTCTCCATGTCAGAGGTCGCCATCGCCTCCGGCTTCGGCAGCCTGCGGCGCTTCAACGAGGCCTTCCGGGCCGCCTGTGGCCGGACGCCCTCCAGCCTGCGCCGCCGCCCCGGCGCAGAGGCGGGCCTGTCCGACGGCGTCACCCTGCGGCTCGCCTACCGACCGCCCTACGACTGGCCCCGGATGCTGGACTTCTTCGCCCAAAGGCAGGTGGAGGGGGTCGAGCGGATCGATGGCCAGGCCTATGTGCGGACCCTGGCGGTCGCAGGCGCCGCCGGCGTGGTCCGGGTCGAGCCCGGGCGGGGCGACACCCTGTCCGCCCGTCTCTGGTTCCCAGACCTCCGCGTCCTCCCCCGGGTCCTGGCCCAGATCCGCAGGGTTTTCGACCTTGCCCTCGACCCTGAGCCCGTGAGGGCGCATCTCGGCGAGGATCCTGAACTCGGCCCCCTGGTCGCCCGGCATCCCGGCCTTCGGGCGCCCGGCGCCTGGGATGGCTTCGAGACAGCGGTCAGGGCCATCCTCGGCCAGCAGGTGACGGTGGTCGCCGCACGGGGTCTGGCCAGCCGGCTGGCGGCCCACCATGGCGCCTACATCGACACCGAGCCCGCACGCCGGTTTGGCCTGGGCAGGTTGTTCCCTGGACCGGACCGGCTCGCCAGCCTTGACCCCGAATCCCTGCCCATGCCCCGGGCGCGCGGCAGGGCCCTGGCGGCCATCGCCAGTCTGGCGACGGAGGACGCCCAGCTGTTTGCTCCGGGCCAGGATCTCGAAGGCGCCGTCCGCAGGCTCTCGGCCCTCCCCGGGGTGGGCGCCTGGACCGCCCAGTACATCGCCATGCGCGCCCTGCGTGAGCCGGACGCCTTCCCGCATTCGGACCTGGCCCTCCGGAGGGCGGCTGCAGACCCGGAAGGCCGCAGGCCCACCCCCGAAGCCCTGCTGGCGCGCGCCGAGGCCTGGCGTCCCTGGCGGGCCTACGCCGCCGCCCATCTCTGGGCGAAGGACGCCGACGCCGCATCCCCACGCAAAGGACCCGCCGAATGAAGATCGACGCACCGCCGCCCCGCCGACTGACAGTCTCGGAGGTCGCCTCACCCCTCGGCCAGATCGAGGTGATCCTCGACGAGGCGGGGATCCTCCGGGGCCTGGACTTCGGCTCGGGCCTGCCCCGCATCCGCCAGCGCATGGCGCGCCTGTATCCCGGGCCTTCCCTGGAGACGGGTGCCGCGCCGCCTCGCGTATCCGAGGCCCTGGGCAGATATTTCGAGGGCGATCCGGACGCCCTGGCCCGGCTCGACTGCGCCACGGCGGGGACCCGCTTCCAGGAGGAGGTGTGGACGGCCCTGTGCGACATCCCCCAGGGTGCGACCCGAAGCTATCTCGACATCGCCATCCAGGTCGGCGCGCCCCGGGCGGTCCGTGCGGTGGGCCTGGCGAATGGAGCCAACCCCGTGGCCCTGCTGATCCCATGCCATCGGGTGGTCGGCCGGTCCGGCGCCCTGACCGGTTATGCGGGAGGGCTGGAGCGCAAGGCCTGGCTGCTGGCTCACGAAGAGGCGTCTTCAGGGCCGGAGGCGCGGGCCCGGCGCCAGTCCTCGGCGGTCATCTCCCAGTAGAGCGAGCGGCGGAAGGTCCCGTCGGGGCGGCGGCTATCGCGCTCGCCCATGGGGCGGAAGCCGGCGGCCTCGATCACCCGGGCGGAGCGCACATTGTCCAGCGCCGCCGTCAGGCCGATCAGGCGCACGCCGAGCACCTCGAACATCCAGCCGAAGGAGCGGGCCGCCCCCGCCGTTCCCTGCCCCCGGTTCTGTCGGTCTGCCCGGGTCGCGCCGGCGATCTCGGCCGAGGACCGGTCCGGCCAGACGCTGAAGCGGGAATAGCCCGCCACCTCGCCATCCTCGTCGAGGGACAGGATGAGCACCGCCTCCCCCCGCGCCTGGTCCTCGGCCGCAGCCTCGATCCAGGCCCGGACGCTGTCCTCGGTGATGGGCCGGGGCAGGTCGTAGATCGGATCCGAGACCCGAGGGTCGGCCAGCATCCGGGCGAGGGAGGCGGCTTGGGCCGGCGTGGCGAGAATCCGGTCGGGGCCCAGGCTGGCGGGGTCCACCCCCCGCACGCGACGGCGGATGTCGGCCTCTTCCTCAGCAGTCGCGCGGATGACGGTGACGGGGGGATCGCTCATGTCGCCAGGGCCTCAAGGGCGGCGCCGGTCAGGCGCCGGGTCGTCCAGTCGTCCATCGCCAGGGCGCCGAGCCGGTCGTAGAAGCCGATGGCGGGGGCGTTCCAGTCGCGGACCGACCATTCCAGCCGGGCCAGCTCCTCGTCCCGGCAGCGACGGGCGAGCGCCCGGAGGAGGGCGAGACCCGCCCCCGCCCCGCGGTGCTCGGGGCGCACGAAGAGGTCCTCCAGCCAGATGCCATGACGGCCGCGGAAGGTGGAGTAGTTGTAGAACCAGAGGGCGAAGCCCACGGGTGCGCCGTCAAGCTCGGCGATCTCGCAGAAGACCCGCGGCGCCGGGCCGAAGAGATCTCGGGCGAGGTCCGCGGGCGTGGCGTCGACCTCATGGGCCAGACGCTCATAATCGGCCAGGTCGAGGATGAACCGATGGATGGCGGCGAGGTCCGCCGACCCGGCCGGACGGACCAGGACAGGCTCAGACGGCACGGTACCAGTCCACCCCCGCCTCATCCTTTTGGCGCACGGCAAGCCCCCGGCTCATGAGGCAGTTCAGGTGCGCCAGGCTTTCACCGGTGGCCATGCCCAGGGTCCAGCGGTCGATCTTGCGACGGAACAGGATGTGGAAGGTGTCGATGGCGCGCTTGGGTTCGGCCAGCAGCTTGTGCAGGCGGGTCAGGCTGCGCTCGTGCCCGCCGATCAGGTGGTCGATCCGGGCGTGCAGGCCATGAAAGGGCTCATTGTGCGCCGGCAGGACCAGCACATCGTCCGGCACGAGGGTGCGGATCCGTGCGAGCGAGGTCAGCCAGTCCGTCAGGGGGTCGCCCGCCGGTTCGGTCGGGAAGACCGAAACGTTGGAGGTGATCTTGGGCAGGACCTGGTCGCCGCTGATCATCAGCTTCAGGGCCGGGCACCAGAGACAGGCGTGCTCGGGCGAATGCCCTGAACCCACCACCACCCTCCAGTCATGGTCGCCGATCGGGACGACATCGCCGTCGGACAGGCGATGGAAACTGTCGGGCAGGGCGTGAAGGCTCTTGCCGAACCCGCCGAACCGGGCGCGGTAGTCCTCCAGGGCTTCCTCGTCCCAACCCGCTGCGCGGTAGAAGGTCAGGGCGTCTTCGGGCGCCTCGCGCCCGGTGTCAGCCGACAGGGACCGGCACATGAGGAACTCGAGACGGGTGATCCAGAGGCGGCAGCCGAACTTGCGGGTCATCCAGCCCGACATGCCGATGTGATCGGGGTGCATGTGAGTCACGAAGACCCGGGTGACCGGGAGCCCTTCGAGGGGGCCGGCAAGGGCCTTGCGCCAGGACTCCCGCGTGGATTGCCCGCCCAGGCCGGTGTCGACGATCGCCCAGCCCTCCGCCTCGCGAATCGCCCAGACGTTGATCCAGGCGAGGGAGCCGCCCAGCGGCATGCGCAGCCACTTGACCCCGGGCGCGACATCCACCGCCTCGCCCTGGTCTGGACCGCCCGGGAAGGGATAGGTGATCTTCGCCTTGTGGGCCTCCAGGACCGAATCTTCGAAACCATCGCGCATGAACGGGACTCCTTGGCCGGTCACTTTCGGCCCTTGGCGCCCCGGGATCAAACCCAAATCCCTGCAAGGCCGCCCAGAAACCGTCACAGGAGGATGGGATGTCGTCTTGCGGTCATGGCGTCTTGCCGTTCCGGCCGCCTAGGGATTAAGAGCCTTGGGAACAGAGACCCCCGGAGGGAACCCCACGATGAAACGCGTCGCAATCGGCCTGGGCACGGCGGCCCTGGTCCTGGCACTCGGGACGGTCGCCGCCGTCTCGGCCACCAAGAGAGAGCAAGCCGCCCTCGCGGCCGCGCGCACCCAGGGCATGGCCGAGGCGCCCGCCATCGCCCAGGCGGCCGGGATCTCCTGTCAGGTCACCGACGCCCGATTCGTCGGCAGGACGAACGACCCCAAGACCAAGGTCGTCACCAGCTACTACGAGATCGACTGCGACCACGGCGTCGGTTTCGTGCTCCAGGCCGCAACCGGGGCGCAGCCCTCCGCCTTCACCTGCATCGAGGCGAACACGCCTCAGGCGGACGGCAAGCCGCCTTCCCTGCCCTGCAAACTGCCCGGGAACGCCAATCCTGTGGCGGACCTGGCGCCGATCCTGGCCAAGGCCGGCGTGGCCTGTACGCCCGACGGCGCGCGCGGCATCGGGCAGACGACCAAGAACACCTTCCTCGAAGTCTCCTGCCAGGGCGGCGTGGGCTACGTGCTCCAGGCGGGCGCGCCCGCCAATCCCGACAGCGATGTGGTGGCGAACGACTGCCTGATCTTCGACGCCAATGACGGCAACATCAAATGCACCCTGCGCGACGCCGCCTCCCGCCTGGCGGTGGTCGACCGGTTCGCCGCCGCGGCGAACAATGGCTGCACGGTCAAGGATCGGCGCTATATCGGCCTGTCCCAGGCGGGCGCCAGCTATTACGAGGCCGCCTGCGAGGACGGAAAGGGCTATATCTACAAGGTCGAAAAGGGCGTGCTCGCCCAGACCACGCCCTGCGAGAAGGCGATGGGCCTGCTCGGCGGCTGCAGCCTGACCGACGCCAAGGAAGCCCAGACCGCCCAGGCTGGCCTGTATTCCAACCTCGCCAAGAAGGCCGGCTTCGACTGCCAGGTCGCCAAGTACGCACCCTTCCCCGCGCCCTCGGGCCGGGACGTCGTCGAGCTGTCCTGCGGGAACCGTCCCGACGGCGCGGTCGGCATCTTCACGGCGAAGGCGGAGACCACCCAGGTGGTGGACTGCGCCCGCGCCCCGGTCGTGGGCTATCGCTGCTCCTTCTCCAAGCCGGAGGCGTCCTTCAAGGCGGTCACGGCGGACCTGAAGAAGATGGGCCGGAACGAGTGTGAAGTCTCTGCGGTCCGTGTGCTCGGCAAGACCGCTGCGGGCACCACCTATCTCGAGACCGCCTGCGCCGACGGACTGAAGGGCTATATCCTCGAGTACAAGAGCGAGCCCCTGACCCCGATCAACGCGTTGGGCTGCGCCTTCTCCAAGGACTGCGCCCTGCCCGGCAACAAGTAGTCCGGGGTCGCCCCGGAAAGACGAGGGCCCGCCGGATCGCTCCGGCGGGCCCTTTTCGTTGCGCAGAGGACGCTGGCGTCAGATCGCCGCTTCGATGAAGCGCGGGCCGCGCTGGTTCATGGCGCTGGCGAAGGCCGCCTCGAAGGCCTCGCCGGTCTCGCAGCGGACCGCCTCGACGCCCAGGCCGCGGGCCAGGGACACCCAGTCGATGTTGGGATCGCCGAGGTCCAGCAGCTTGCGCGCCGAGGGCCCGGCCTGGCCGGCCCCGGTGCGGCTCATCTCGATGTTGAGGATGCGGTAGCTGTGGTTGGCGAAGACCACCACGGTCACGTCCAGCTTCTCCCGGGCCATCGTCCAGAGGCTCTGCACGGTGTACATGGCCGAGCCGTCGCCGTTCAGGGACACGACCTTGCGGTCGGGGCAGGCCACCGCCGCCCCGATGGCCATGGGGCCGCCAATGCCGATGGCGCCGCCGGTCAGGGCCAGGACCTCGTGCGGGACCGTGGTCATGCAGGGGACGGCGATTCCTCCCCCCGAGGTGACGGCGTCGTCGCAGACTATGGCGCCCTCGGGCAGGTGACGGGCCACAGCCACGCCGCAGGCCTGGGGCGTCAGGGGCCCGGAGGCCGGGCTGGCCGGGCGCTTCAAAGGCTGGGACGGGCCGGAGGCGGGAGCTCCGAGAGCATCCGCCAGGGCCTTCAGGGCGGCGATAGAGTCCGTCGCCCGGTCCGCAAGCGACAGGGTGGCGCAGCCTTCGGGCACCAGCACGCTGGGCCGGCCAGGATAGGCGAAGAAGGCCACCGGCTGGGTGGTGCCGGCGAAGACCATCAGGTCCGTCCCGGCAAGCTCCTCCAGCGCAGCCTCGCCGAAATACTGCATCCGCGCCGGGGCGAAGACGCCGGCGCCCCTCGGCTGGCGGGCCACGAAGGTGTCGGCCATGACTCGGACGCCGGCCGCCTGCAGCCGCGCGGCCTGGACCAGGCCCTCGGCCAGGCAGGCCCGGCCGCCGATCAGCACCACCGGGGCGGAAGCCGCCCGGATGGCCCGGGCGGCGGCCTCCACGGCCGCGCCCGCAGGCGCGCGGGGGCCTGGGCGCGAGGCGGCGGCGAAGGTCGTCGCGGTCTCCGTCCAAGCGGCGTCCGCCGGCAGGATCAGGCTGACCGGACCAGCGGGCGGCCCGTGGCTGGCGCTGATGGCTTCGGCGGTGACGGCGGCCACCTCGTCCGGGGTGTCGGCCGACTTCACCCAGATCGAGTTCGCCGCGACGATGGCGGGGATGTCCGAGTTCAGCGGCGCGTCGTACTGGCGGTGATAGGTGGCGTGGTCGCCCACGACGTTGACGATCGGGGTATAGGCCCGCCGGGCGTTGTGCAGGTTGGCCAGGCCGTTGCCATAGCCGGGGCCCAGGTGCAGCAGGGTGCAGGCGGGCGTCCCCGTCATGCGCCCGTAGCCGTCGGCGGCACCGGTCGCCACGCCCTCGAACAGGCACAGGACAGGCCGCATGGCCGGCTGGCCGTCCAGGGCGCTGACGAACTGCATCTCGCTGGTGCCGGGATTGGCGAAGCAGGCGGTCACGCCATTGTCCACCAGGGTGCGCATCAGGGCGTCGGCGCCGTTCATGTCCTCTGGGCCTCCCCGCCCGTCCTGGCCCGTTGCGTCAGGCCGTCTCGAAAACCATCACGCCGGAATCCGGCGCGCTCGCGAACATCCGTCCGATGAAGGCGGCCCGCAAGGCCCGCGCCACCGGCTGGGCGATATAGCCCTTGTCGGTGATCTCCCCGGCGTTGGCGTCGGGCCCGTCGGGCAGGACCAGGGCGCGGGAGACCCGTCCGGCGCCGCCGCCGCCCCGGGCGTTGTGCGCCGCGATCGCCGTCCGCACCGCCGCCTCAACCGCCTCATGGGCATGACCCGGCCGGGGATAGAAGAGCAGGCCCACCCCCGCCTCGCCCTCGCCACAGACGATGGCGTCGGTGACCGCATCGCCGACGGCGCCGATGACGGCGATCCGCAGTTCGCCCACATTCACGAAGGTGCCGCTGGCCAGCTTGAAGTTCTCCGAAAGGCGACCGTCGAAGGCGAGGCCCTTCCGGATGTCGTCAGGGTCCACCAGCCGCGCCGCGTCGCCCAGGCGGTAGAAGCCTTCGTCGTCGAAGCTGGCGGCGGACAGCTCGGGCTGACCGAGGTAGCCGGGCGCGACCTGGGGGCCCTTGACCCGGAATTCCAGCTTACCCGCCGTGGGCGCCAGCTTCACCGTCGTGCCGGGCAGGGGAAGTCCCATCATCCCCATGCGCGTGTTGGGCCAGTGGACATTGGCCGCCGTCGGGCCCGTCTCGGTGGCGCCGTAGCCGGAGGAAAAGCTGATCCGCTCGCCCACCGTTCTCACCGCCACGGCCTGGATGCGGTCGCAGATCTCCTGGCCCAGGTTGGCCCCGCCATACTGCATGAGCCGGACCCGGGAGAAGAAGTTGCGGGCGAGGTCCGCATCCGCCTCCAGTTCTCCTGCGAACATCATCCAGCCCGCCGGGACCATGTTGTGGTAGGTCGGCGCCACCTCACGCAGATTGCGCACCGTATCGCCGAACCGACCCTCCACGGGCTGGCCAGCATCGATGTAGAGGGTTCCGCCCCGATGCAGGACCATGTGCAGGATGGCGTTGGCGCCCAGGCTGTGGCTCCAGGGCGCGGCGTTCACGACCACCGGCGGGTCAGGGTCAGCGAAGCAAGCGGCCACCTGGGCGGCGTTGGCGGCCATGCGCGCCTGCAGGTTGATCACCGCCTTGGGCCGCCCGGTTGAGCCAGAGGTCAGGAGGTACTTCGCATGGTCTTCCGGGAGGGCCGAGGGCGGGGCCGCTGGGGCTCGCGCCAGGTCCGCCAGGGGGGTGTCCCCGGGCCGGGCGTTGCGTCCGGCGATCACTGGCAGGCCGGCCAGGAAGGGCGCCGCCAAGGCCTCGCCGAACAGGGCGGCGTCCTCGGTGTAAATGGCCGAGGGGTTCAGGGTCTCCACCGCCTGGGCGAGGCGCGAGAGGTTGGCGCCGGGTAGTCCATACTGCGGCGAAACCGGCGCGGCCGGCATGCCCTGGCTCATGGCCGCATATGTGATGAGGGCGTGGTCGATCCCGTTGCGCGCCAGGATCAACAGGGGCCGGGGCCCGCCGATCCCCCGCCCGCGCAGGCCGCCCGCCAGGGCCGCCACGCGCCCGGCGGCCTCCCCGTAACCGACCTCCCGCCAGCCCTCGCCGGAACGCTCCGCGAGCCAGGTCCGAGACGGCGCCCGCGCGGCCCAGTGGGCCAGGGGCTCTGCGACCGTCAGGAAGCTCCCGTCCAACGGCGTCGGGTTGAAGAGGATCCGGGTCCCGTCGGACCTCTCCTCCACCTCAAGCCGGGCGGGGGCGTAGCGGGGATCACGGAGAGGGGCCATGGCGATTTCCATGGTGCTCTGGATGAACGGCCCCGCCGCCCTGCGCAAGTGAAAGCCGTCCGTTCAGGGCAGGTCGAAGACCCAGCCGCCGGAGCGGACCCCCGCCGCCGCCATCCAGCCGGAGTCGAGCCCCGTATCCGGACCCGTGCAGGGAAGGCGCCGGAGCCTTGCCCCGTCCTTCTCGACCAGCAGTCCGGCCTTTTCCGCCGGGGCGCCGCCCCGGCCCCAGCGGCCGATCGCGCTGTAGACCGTGTAGGCATAGGGCCCGCTGGCGAAGCGGAGCCAGGCGCCGCCGCCGCCGGCGAACACCAGGGTGTCTCCTGTCGCGACCGCTGCGGGTCGCCCGGCCGGGTCCGGCAGCTTCAGTTCGGGCGGCCCCCCCGGGCGGCCGAAGCGGTACTGCACCGCCCCCTCAGCGGCGCAGACCGAGACGATCCTGGCGCCGACGGAGTAGGCGAAGATCACCGTCTCGGCGGGTCGGCACAGCGAGATCGGGGCAGGCCGGGCCAGGGCGGTCCCGCCCGCCGCCAAGGACAGGACAACCAGCGCCGCGGCGCATCGGATCATGCAGACTGCGTGGTGTCCGGCAGGCCCAGTATGCGCTTGGAGATGATGTTGTTCTGCACCTCCACGGAGCCGCCGTAGATCGACATGGCCCGGCCGGAGAGCCAGCTGCGCACCGCTTCGATCTCTGCGGAGGTGAAGGCCTCCCCGTCCCAGCCCAGGCCCTGGTGACCCATGATCTCCAGCACCATTTCCTGCCGGGTCTGGGCCACGTTTGTGGCCGAGTTCTTGAGCACGGAGGCGGCGTTGGTGGCGCCTGAGGCGCCCTTGGCCTCGGCTGCGGCGCGGGCCAGGGTGAGGCTGTGGACCCGGGAGTCCATGAGGTGGCGGATCATGCGGGTGCGCAGGTCGCCGTCAGCGATCCGGCCACGGCCGTCCTCGCCCACATACCTGCGGGCGATGTCCTCCAGCGGGGTCGCGCGGCCGCCCATGGAGACGCCGGTCTGGCTGGCGCGCTCGTGCTGCAGCAGTCGCTTGCCGACCGACCAGCCTTCGTTGAGCTTGCCCAGGAGGGCGTCCTTCGGGGCCACGGCGTCGGTGAAGAAGGTCTCGCAGAAGGGCGAGGCGCCGGCGATCAGCTTGATCGGCCGGGTCTCGATCGCCGGCTGGCGCATGTTGATCAGCTGGAAGCTGATGCCGTCATGCTTCTTGGCGGTGGGATCCGTACGGACCAGGGCGCCGCACCAGTCCGAGTACTGGGCGCCGGAGGTCCAGATCTTCTGGCCGTTGATCAGCCAGTGGTCGCCCTTGTCCTCGCAGCGGGTCTGCAGGGAGGCCAGGTCCGAGCCGGCGTTGGGCTCGGAATAGCCGACGCACCAGCGCACCTCACCGCGCACGATGGGCGGGATGTGGGTCTGCTTCTGCGCTTCGGTGCCGTAGTCAAGGATGGTCGGGCCGATCATGGTGATGCCCATCCCGAAGACCATCGGGTTGTAGGCGCCGATGCGGGCCATCTCCTGGGCCAGGATGCGGCCCTGCTGCGGCGAGAGCCCGCCGCCGCCATACTCCGCCGGCCAGGTCGGGGCGCCCCAGCGCTTGTCGGCCATGCGCTCCTTCCAGAGCTTCATGTCGCCCTCGGGCCCGGGCCCCTCCATCGAGGCGAGGGCTGCGCCGGCCTGACCCTTCAGGGACTCAGGGAAGTTCGCCTCAAGCCAGCTGCGGGCTTCCTTCCGGAAGGCCTCGAGTTCAACGTCGCCGCCGAAATCCGCCATGGTCCTGTCTCCGTCGGCGCCGGGAATACGGCGCGCATTCGACGCAAGATTACCGCGCCGGCGGGAGGGAGCAAGACCTGCCCCAGCGTCAGGCGGGCGAGGAAGATTTGGCGGCCCCTCTTGCCTGAGGTTAGGCTCCCGCCTGGTCAAGGGCCCGGGAGAACCAGATGACGCCGCCAAAGGGACGCTCTCTGCTGACCGACGGGGACGAGGCCGCCTTCGTGGGACGCCTCCTGTCCCTCGCCCGTCGCACGGCCCTTGAGGAGGGCGCCGGCGCCCTCTCCACCGCCCGGCTGGCCCGCGACGCCCGGGCGCCCAAGGTGACGGTGGAGAAGCGGTTCCGCACCCGGGCAGACCTCCTCGCCGCACTCCAGGCCGACGTCCTGGGCGAGGCCGCCGAAGCCCTGGTCGACGCCCTGGGCGGCATGTCCCCCCACCGTCCCCAGGCCTTGGAGACCCTCTGCCGGCTCTGGGTCGCCCAATGGCTGGACCATCCCGCCCTGTTCCGCGTGGCCTTCCCGGAGGGCGCCGCCCCACCGCGGACCGGACCTGCCGATCCCCTGGCGCCGCTTTCCCCCTACTTCGAGCAGGGGCTGGACGGCGCCGGCGGGTCGGCCCGGGCCGACCTGCTGCTTTGCGCCCTGCACGGCATTGTCCTAGCCCAGCTGGGAGCCCGCCCCGACGACTGGTCCGAGCCTGGCGAGCTGGTCGCCCTAGCCGTCGCCGCCGTACGGGCCTGAGCCTTCGCCTTTACAGACCGGCCGACCGGTTGTTCAAATCACCTCCAGAAGCCCTGAAGGGTCAGGAGGAAACGCCATGATCCCCGTTGAATTCACCCCCGAGGCCATCGAGGCGGCCTCGCAGGACGCCTTCCTGCCCTATGGGGAGTTCCTCCGCTCGGGGGAGCCCTACGCCTCTATCGCGCGGCACAATCCCTGGACCAAGGTCCCGTCGGCCCGGTCCGAGCTCGAGTGGGGGAAGGGCTGGTACTATGACACCACCGTCGCCCGTAAGCACCCGGACTGGGCGGACACCCCTCTGCCGCGCCCGACCCGACGCATGGAGCAGTTGCGCCGCGACTTCCATGACTGGGGCTACTGCCTGATCGCCGACGCCCTCTCCGCCGAGCAGTGCGCCCGGATCCGCGAGCGGGTGGTCGACCAGGCCGCCGCCGAACGGGACCTGGGCGTGGCCTATCTCAGCCCCGCCCAGCAGCATGTCTGGTCGCTGGTCAACAAGGGCGAGGTCTTCCGGCTCTGCCTGGAGCACGACCCTGAGGCGGTCCAGGGCGGACCGATGATCGAGCGGCTCCTCGACGAATTCATTGGGGCCGGCTGGCAGCACTACAGCTTCCTGTCGAACATCTCCTATCCGGGCTGCCACCCACAGGGCCTGCACCGGGACCAGTCCTTCCCGGCCCCCTACGACCTGGGCGGCGCCCCAGCGCTGGTGAATACGATCTCGTACCTGCAGGACGTCGATGAGGTGAACGGAGGCACCCTGGTCATCCCGGGCTCCCACCGCAGCAATGGGTCTGGCGGCGAGACCTATGGCGCCCTGCCCCGCCCCGTGAACCTGGAGGCGCCCGCAGGGACGATCATGCTGATGGACGGCCGCACCCTGCACGCCGGCGCCGTCAACCGGTCGGACCGGCTGCGCTACATCCTGACCAACTCCGTGGTCCGGCCCTGGGTGCGCCAGCAGGAGGCCTTCCTGCTTAGCGTACGTCCCGAGGTGCTGGCCAAGGCCTCGGACAAGCTGCTCTACCGTCTTGGGTACTCGGCCCACTCCAGCAACAGCATGGTCGAGGGCTATGGCTATTTCGGCAATGGCCGGGCGGGCGACCCCAACGGCGCCATCGTCCACGCCCGCCGGGCCATGGACCGGGGCGGCTACGCCTGGATGGGGACGCTGTCCCGCAACCACTCCACCACAGCGGACGTCATCGGGCTGGGCCTCGCCCGCATACAGAGGGAGAACGAACCCGCCCGGACGGATGGCTACGCCGCCGCCGTCAGCCGCATCACCGCCCTCTAGGGAACGGACCGGGGGTCAGCGGCGTCTCAGCTGTCCCCCTCCGCCGCGCTGCGCGGGCCACCTTCCCCAGGGGGCAGGAATTACAGCGCCATTGCGCCCCGTCAGGGCCTGGCCTCGGCGTCCAGCTGGGCGGCGATGGCGGCGATCAGGGCGTCCTGCCGCGCCGAGCGCCTCATGCTGGTGGCCTGCGGCCAAGCGCTGGACATCACCACCACCAGCTTCCGCGCGGGATCGACGTGTAGCCTCTGGCCGAAGATGCCCAGGCCGTTGAAGACGCCATTGGGCTCAGTCCACCACTGATAGCCATAGCCAAAACCCTCGTTCGTGGGGGCATGCTGGCGGGTCGCCTCGGCGATCCAGCCCTCGGGCAGGACAGGACCAGCGTCGCCGATCCCTCCGGTGCGCAGGAACTCACCCACCCGGCCATAGTCGCGCAAGGTCATGGACAGGCAGCAGCCGCCCGCCTCCTGGCCCCGCTCGTCGATCATCCAGAGGGCGTCCTTCTCCATGCCATAAGGCTTCCAGATCTTCTCGGAGAGATAGGCCGAGAGCGACTTGCCGGTGGCGGAGGTGACCAGCACGCCGATCAGGTTGGTCTCGCCGGTCTTGTAGACCCACTTCGCCCCCGGGGCGGCTTCGCGGGGCAGCTTGCGCATGTAGCTGACGGTGGAGTCGAGGCCGGGGTCGGCCGGGGTCGAGAACAGCAGGGCCACATCGCTCTTCGGGTTCGTGTAGTCCTCGTTCCACTTCACTCCCGAGGTCATGGTCAGGAGCTGGCGAACGCTGACCTGGTCGTAGGCGCTCCCCTTGAGGCCGGGGATGTAGCGCGTGACCGTATCGTCCAGGCTCTGGATGTAGCCGTCCTTCACCGCCGCCCCCACCAGGGTCGAGGTGACCGACTTGGCCACGGAGAAGGACGTCCAGCGCCCCTCCGGACCATAGCCGAGGCCGTAACGCTCCAGCCGCACCTTGCCGTCCTGCAGGACGAGAATCCCGGCGGTCTTCTCCCGCGCCATGTACGCCGCCAGGTCGAAGCTCCGGCCACCGACCCGGGCCACCGCAAGGGGCGCGCCCGCCGGCAGGTCATGGACGAGCTCGCCCCTCGCCGCCGTGCTCACCGGGAAGTGGGCCTCCATCTTCGGGAAGCCCGCCTCCTTCTGCGCCTGCGACCAGAAGAGGACCGAAGCCGGCGGCGGCGGCTTGTCGGCGGCCAGGGCCGGCAGGGCCGAAGTGGCGAGGGCGGCGGCGAGGATGAGGGCGCGCATGAGGGGCTCCGGAAGGACGCTGTCTGGTGAAGGGCTATCGCCCAGGCTGGGCGGCGGCAAGGGGAGTGCGGCGGCTAGGATGGTGCGCTTCGACAAGTGTTCTTTGTTTGTTCTTGCCGAATCCCGCAATGAGGCGAAGACTTGGTCCCTCCGACCTTCTGCACCCAAAGAGGAACCAGATGCCGAACAAACAGGCCTCAAAACCTTCGGAGCCCCTGGACGACATCGCTGACTGGATGCGCCATCGAGGCGAGGCGGTCGCTGCAAGGATGTCGCCCCAGGCCCGCGCCCTGGGGCATGAACTCTTCCGGGCCGCGATCCGGTCCGGCGCCGCCATTCCCTTGGCCACACCCATGGCGGTGGCCCTCGCGGGCGCCCAGGCTTTGGTACAGGACCGTCGTAGAACTTCGTCTCCTGCAAGCCGTCCCCAGAAGGTCGCGGCGCCCCTCCCGCGCGCTGCGCCGCCGCAGCGCAAACCGGCGACGGCGGTGGTCGCCAGACAACCCGCCCAGCCCCTGGTCTCCAGCCTGGCCGCCGGGGCCAGGGGCGCCAGCGACGCCTTCACCTTCGGCCTCGGAGATCATCTGGGGGCGGGAATCTCCGCTGCCGGGGGCGCGATCCAAGGGCGTGACTTCATGAGCGACTACCAGGAGGGGATGGCCTCGGCCCAAGCTCAGGATGAGGAGGACTGGAGGCTGCATCCCTACGCCCGGGCCGCAGGCGGGATTGCGGGAACCGGGGCCAGCCTGGTGGTCGCCTCACCCCTGGCCCTGGGCCGGGTCGCCGCCGGAGGCGTCCGAATGGCGGCCCTGGCCGACGCCCCCCGTCTGAAGGCGGCGGCGGGCCTCGTGGGCCGGGAGGTCGCCGGGCTGACCGGTCTCGGCGCCTTGAATGGCGCGACGGGTCAGGCTGTTTTGGATCAGGTCCTGGGGCGGAACAGCCCTCTTTCCGACTATGCCGGCGCCGCATTTGGGGGCGCAACGGGAACAGCGGCCCTGCTCGCCACCCTTCGCCCGCAGGCGTCCGCCGCCTTGGGGGGCGCAATAACGTCCGTGTCGCAGGATCTCCTCGCCGGGCGACCCATCTCGTTCGACGAGGCCCTGCAGTCAGCGGGGCTCAGCGGAGCGACCAGCGGCCTTGTCGCCCCTCTGGTTTCGACCCGGGTCAACCGCCTGCGGCCTTCCGAGAAGGGAAAACTGGGCGAGAGACTGTCCGAGGGACGCTCGCACCTCCGTGGCGACGCGCCCCGGGAAGGCGCCAAGCCCCGCGTACCCGTCGGCGGCGGGAAGGTGGCGATCCCCGATCACCAGACCCAGTCCGGCCGCTATGTGGAGGCCAAGTTCGGACCCAGTGCGAGACTGTCCGACAACCAGACCAAGGCTTTTTCTCTCGACCTGGACGGTTTTCGGCTGGATCATTTTCTTCCGCAGGACGTGGGCGCGGCGACCGCCGCAATCGCGTCCAATCTCGCCATGACGGCGTCACGTCCGCGCGCGAAGACAGACGGATCAAGTCCGCAGAACAGGCACAACAGATCGAGAGGGAGGTAGAGTATGGGCGTGGTTGCAGACTATCTGGCGGTCCGGACGTCAGAGGCGGAGGCGCTGCTGGAACAGCTGGGCGTTGGCCATACGGGCCAGACCGGCGACTGGAGCGGAGCCTATTACGCCGGCCGGGAATTCGAGACCGGGTGGTACGTCCTGGTCATACAGAGGCGCATCTTCGACGCCGACCGGGACCTGCCGGCTCTGGCCGAGGGGCGGGAGATTATTCACGTCTATGTGGACGACGTGGTGATGCACAGCACCGCCGTCCTGCTGAAGGACGGACAGGTCGTCTGGCGGGTCACCTCCGACGCCGACGAGGGCTATTCCGAAGAGGGCGAGCCCCCGGCGGGCCTGGCGCCCATCCTCGCCGAGCTTCGGCGAAAGGAGGCGGAACAGGACCCGGAGGGGCCCGGGGTCGACTATGTCTTTGACGCCCCGATCGAGGCGGCCGCCCTGGTCACCGGCTTCCGCGGTCTGGCGGACACCCACGACCCCGACCTGGGCGCCGGCTTCGAGTGGCTTGAGCCGCCGGCCAAACCGCCCCGGGTCGGCCTCTTCACCGCTCTGGCCCAGCTTTTCGGCCTGGGCAGGAAGGGCTGACGCCCGCCACTTAGAGCCGGTTGTGCGTCCCGTCGCAGAGCGGGCCGCCGGCGGTCTGCTTGCAGGCGCAGAAATAGACCGTGCGGCTTTCCGGGGCCTCCCACTTCTGGGGCAGGAAGTCCGTGCCCTCGCGCAGGTGGGCGCCGTCGCAGAAGGGTTGGTTCTTCGACAGGCCGCAGGTGCACCAGAAATACGCCTTGCCGGCCTCGACCTCGACCGGAATGGGGGCCTTGCCCGCCACAACCGCCTTCTTGTCCGCCATCTCGCCTCTCCGTGCTGGCCCCTCCTGAAGGGACGAGGGAGAAGGTTAGCTCTATCCCAAGATGGCCGGAAGCCCTTGCCTTTCGACTCAGCGACGGTCCGGGCGCGCGCTGAGGAAGTCCGCCGCCGAGAAACCCTCAGGCGCAGCGACCTCGACAATGGGATCGTCCCTGTCGTCGAATTCCAGCCTGAGGGCCCGGGTCATGACGGCGTGCATGCCGTAGAGGGCCGTGATGTAGGTGAACTCCAGGATTTCCTCGTCGCCCCAGAAGGCGCGCAAGGCCTCGAAGACCTCCGGCGGCGTCCGCCCCGACCCGGTGGTCAGGCAGTCGGCGTAGGCCAGGACCGCCCGCTCCTTTGCATCGAAGACGTCCGAGACGGTCCAGGCGGGGATGGCGGCGATCTTGTTCTCCGGCACGCCCAGGCCCCGCAGGGACTTGCAGTGCTGGGAGAAGACGAACTGGCTGCCGTGCGCCCAGCCGGCCCGGGTCTGACCCAGCTCGCGCAGGACCGGGTCGATCTTGCGGTCGGGATGGCGGTAGACGCCGAAACCCTCCACCGCGTGGCGGAAGATGTCGGGCGCCAGGGCGAAGACCGTCCACCAGTCCCCGGGCGTGCCGGTGGCGGTGCCGGGCTCAGCCACCGGGTCCCGGCCCGGGCCGAACAGCAGGTCGTAATAGCGGTGGATCAGGTCCGAGCTGACCTCGGCGCGGGACACCTGCCGCAGGACGGGCATGGCTCAGCCCCCCGTGCGGGCGGTCTGGATGGGGGCGCCGGCGGCGTCCAGCACCAGGCCCTGGCTGCGGCCGCCATCCGCCGTCGCCGCCTCGTGCTCGACGTCGGCAGGGCCCATGGGCCGGGTCCAGGCGGCGAACTCCAGGCAGACCCCGTCGGGGTCGAAGAAGTAGACCGAACGCACGAAGACGTCGTCCGTCACCTCGGCGCTGATCTGGAAGGCCGAGTTGTCGTGGTTGAAGACCGGCGAGACCTCGATCCCCTTGGCCTTGAGCCGCTCGACATAGGCGTCGAACTTCTCGACCGGCACGTTGAAGGCCAGGTGGTTCATCGAGCCGTGGGCGGTGACCAGCCCGCCCTCGTGGGGCAGGGTGCGCGGCGAGGACACCCCCGGGGTCTGGGCCGGGGCGTCGGGGAACCAGAAGAAGGCGAGGGAATCGCCGTTGCCTATGTCGAAGAAGAAGTGCTGGCCCGATTTCATGGGCAGCTCGATGGTCTTGACCAGGGGCATGCCCAGGACGTCGCGGTAGAATTCCACCGTGCGGGCCATGTCCCGGCAGACCAGGGCGATGTGGTTGACGCCGCGGATGTCGAACTCGGTGTTGGCGGGGGCAGGCATGGTCGGGGTCTCTCCAACTGCAGGTCGCGGGCCAAGGCTGATCTCTCGAACCGGCGCCGTCAAATCCGATTCAGCCGCCGGTCCGCCGGCAGCAGCCGGCCAGGACCTCGCCCGAAGGCGTGGTGACGACCGCTTCGAACGGGTAGGCGAGATCGGACATTCCGTCCGAGCACCCGGCGGCCCGGCGGATCACCACCGCCTGTCCTGGCCCCCTCCCCATCCCGGTCAGGCTCTGGACAAAGACCCTCGGATCACCCGAGGCGCCCCGACGGGCGCCGGCCTGCAGGACACTGTCCCCCTGTCCCGGGCTGCACATCGGCCCACCGGCACCCGACAGCCTGAGGCACCAGAAGTGCTCCGTCCGCGCGCATTGAAGGGCAAAGGGTTCGGGGTCGGCTGCGCCAGGCGTCAGCCGGGCGGCGGCGGCCCAGGCCGGACGGGCGTTCGGTCCGGCGGACAGGACCTCCCAGAGATCGCCGGCATCGCCCTGCGCCCATCGCCCCGTCAGGACGAGGCCGCGGGCGCCGGGGGCCAGGGTCCCGGCCGCCGGCGAGCCGGCATGAGGGCTCTCCAGCAGCACCAACGGCCCGGTCCCTGCGACGGTGAAGCGGAAGGCGGGATCCGGGCCGGTCGCGGCCGGTCCCAGGCCGCCCAGGCACAGGACGGCGAGACCGGCGGTGAAGGCCCTGCGCCACGCGCACGGCCGGCCGGCGCCCGTCCTCCCGATCCCCGTCGCCTCGGCTCCTGACATTCCGCATCTCCGGGTCCGGCCCCCTGCCCGGACCGCCCGTTCGCCATTTCAGCGGAAAGGCTCGTCGCACGCCGACCGACGCTGTCAAGCGAGGGACCGCGAGAATCCCCCTGACCCGACCGCCCGCGTCGGCTAGGAAGGAGAAAATCCGGGACGGAGGAGACAAGGGGCCATGC
>JBJTEN010000026.1:0-6807 GCA_046092925.1 Phenylobacterium sp.
CGCCGGCGGCGACAAGAAGATCAACGTGATCAAGGAAGTTCGCGGCGTCCGCCCGGACCTGGGCCTCAAGGAAGCCAAGGACCTGGTGGAAGGCGCGCCCCAGAACGTGGTCGAGAACGTCTCCAAGCAGCAGGCCGAAGAGGTCAAGAAGAAGCTCGACGAAGCCGGCGCCACCGTCCAGATCAAGTAATCCGGACGGCGCGACATCCGCGTCTCTTCAGGCGGGCCCGGGGATCACCCCGGGCCCGTTTTGCGTCCAAGCGCCCTCAATCCTGCGGCGATCAGCTTCTCCTCCGGCCAGGTCAGCGAGGTCCGGCGACCCGGCGGCCGGTCCGTCTCCGGCATCCCGTTCAGAGCCCAGACCAGGCTCTCGCCGGTCCTTCGGTTCCAGAAGAGACCCGTCATCCAGCCATAGGCGTCGCCGAGGTGCCCTCGCCAGTCGGCCGAGTCCGGTCCGAAGAAGGCATCGCCGGAGGGGCCCGAGCGACCAAGCAGGACCTGCACGCCCAGTCCGTAGGCGAGAAGGACGCCGCCCTCATTGTCAGCGCCCTCAGGGCCGATCCGCCATGCGACGGTTTCCATCTCCCGGAAGGTGGCCGGCGAGGCGAGGAAATGACGGGCGAGGCGATCCATGTCCTCCAGGCTGAGGCGAAGTCCGCCCTGAGGCGAGAAGGCGAAGCCGTTCTCGCCGGGCGGGATATCGACATCGGTCAGGCCTGCGCGCTCCGGCGCCGCAAGAAAGGTCGCCTTCGGCGCCGGCGGTGGACGGGCGTCCACCTGCACAGCCCAGGCTCCGCCGTCCCCCCGCAGGCCTGGCGCCGCCCTAAGGCGCTTGGCCTGAGAGATCCCGCTCCAGTTGTAGCCGGCGTCGAGGCCCATGGGCCCGAAGAGCCGCCGGCGCATCAAATGGTCGAAGCGCAGGCCCGAGACCTGTTCGGCCCATTGGGCGAGGACGGCATAGTTGACGTCGGCATAGGAAAAGCGGGTCCCGGGGGCGAAGGCGGCGGGGCCGAACCAGCCGCCCTGGTCGAAGTCCCGGCCGTCTGCGACGAGGGCGGAGGACAGCGGACGTCCGGCGGGTATCGGATAGCTCGGCCCATTCCGAAGGCCGCTGGTGTGCGACAGGAGATGACGCAGGCGGATCGGCGTGTCCGGCCAGTCAGGGTGGCGAAGGCGAAAGCCCAGTCGGTCGGAGATGTCGGCGTCAAGGCCGTCGGACTGGCTCATGGCGAGGGGGACGAACACCGAAGAGGCGACCATCTTGGAGACCGACGCCGCCCGGAAAGGACTGTCGGCCGTGAAGGGCTGTCCGATCGGCGCCTCCCCCCGGGACCACACACGCCGCCGGTCCGGCGCGGAGGCGACGAATCCGCTGCAGGGCCCGAAGTCCGGTTCAGGCGCATCTGAGGCGAGGGCGGAGCGGGGCAGGCTCATCGGCGCAACCAGGGTGGCGAGGGTGACCCGACGGGTGAGGCGAGGTCCGTGAGGGCGAGTTGTCATAAACTTCTTTCCTTATGCCGGATAATCGCATAACTCCCCGCATTCGCGAATTCGGCGGCCTCGGCCAGCCGTCTCGCGCGCCTGTGTTCCGAGGCGAGACCCGCAGCCCTGGGGTCGCGCGAGGGAACGCCCCCGGCGAATAGGGGGCCTGCAGCGTCCGGCGTCCGGTGATCCGGCGGCCATGGGTGGACGACAGCATGCACACTCCGCGCCCGGGGACCGTCCCGCGCGCTGTTCAAGGGAAGACAATGGCTCAGTCCTTCACCGGCAAGAAGCGGATCCGCAAGTCGTTCGGCCGAATCCCCGAAGCCGTGCAGATGCCGAACCTGATCGAGGTCCAGCGCTCATCCTACGAGCAGTTCCTGCAGCGCGATGCGCGCTCCGGGCCGCGCCGGGACGAGGGCATCGAGGCGGTCTTCCGGTCGGTCTTCCCGATCCGCGATTTCAACGAGCGCGCGGTGCTGGAATACGTGTCCTACGAGTTCGAGGATCCGAAGTACGACGTCGAGGAATGCGTCCAGCGGGACATGACCTTCGCCGCGCCCCTGAAGGTCAAGCTGCGGCTGATCGTGTTCGAAACGGACGAAGAGACCGGAGCCCGCTCCGTCAAGGACATCAAGGAGCAGGATGTCTACATGGGCGATATCCCGCTTATGACCGAGAAGGGCACCTTCATCGTGAACGGCACCCAGCGGGTGATCGTCTCTCAGATGCACCGCTCGCCCGGCGTCTTCTTCGACCATGACAAGGGCAAGACCCATGCGTCCGGCAAGCTGCTGTTCGCCGCCCGCGTCATCCCTTACCGCGGCTCGTGGCTGGACTTCGAGTTCGATGCGAAGGACGTGGTCTATGTCCGGATCGATCGTCGCCGGAAGCTTCCCGCCACCACCTTCCTCATGGCCCTGGGCATGGACGGCGAGGAAATCCTCGGCACCTTCTATGACAGCGTGCCGTGCGAGAAGCGGGAGGGCGGCTGGACCATTCCCTACAGACCCGAGCGCTGGCGGGGGGTGAAGCCCGAGTTCGCGCTCATCAACGCCGACACCGGAGAGGAAATCGCCCCGGCGGGCCAGAAGATTTCCGCGCGCTACGCCAAGCGGTTCGCCGACGGCGGCCTGAAGGCGCTCCTTCTCCCGGCAGAGGCGCTGACCGGCCGGTACATGGCCCGCGACCTCGTCAACATGGAGACTGGCGAGATCTACGCCGAGGCGGGCGACGAGCTGGACGCCGGGCTGATCGCCGACCTCGAGGCCCAGGGCTTCACCGGCTTCGACCTGCTCGACATCGACGAAGTCAATATGGGCGCCTACATCCGCAACACCCTGCGGATCGACAAGAACACCGCCCGGGAAGACGCCCTGTTCGACATCTACCGGGTCATGCGCCCGGGAGAGCCGCCGACGGTCGAGGCCGCCGAGGCGATGTTCAAGTCCCTGTTCTTCGACTCCGAGCGCTACGACCTGTCTTCGGTCGGCCGCGTGAAGATGAACATGCGTCTGGAGCTCGACTGCCCTGACGAGGTCCGCGTCCTGCGCAAGGAGGACATCCTCGCCGTCCTCAAGACCCTGGTGGGCCTGCGCGACGGCCGCGGCGAGATCGACGACATCGACAACCTCGGCAACCGCCGGGTTCGCTCAGTCGGCGAGCTCCTCGAGAACCAGTACCGGGTCGGCCTGCTGCGCATGGAGCGGGCGATCAAGGAGCGCATGAGCTCGGTCGACATCGACACGGTCATGCCCCACGACCTGATCAACGCCAAGCCGGCCGCCGCCGCCGTGCGCGAGTTCTTCGGCTCGTCCCAGCTCTCGCAGTTCATGGACCAGACCAACCCGCTCTCGGAGATCACCCACAAGCGCCGCCTGTCGGCCCTGGGTCCGGGCGGCCTGACGCGCGAGCGCGCGGGCTTCGAGGTCCGCGACGTGCACCCGACCCACTATGGCCGGATCTGCCCCATCGAGACGCCGGAAGGCCCGAACATCGGCCTGATCAACTCGCTGGCCACCCACGCCGTGGTCAACAAGTACGGCTTCATCGAGAGCCCCTACCGGCGGATCAAGGACGGCCGGATCACCGACGAGGTGGTCTACATGTCGGCCATGGAGGAGGCCAAGCACGTCATCGCCCAGGCCAATATCAAGCTGGACGCCGGCGAGATCGCCGAGGACCTGGTGCCCGGCCGGATCAACGGTGAGCCCTCGCTCCTGCCCAAGGCCGACGTGGACCTGATGGACGTCTCGCCCAAGCAGGTCGTCTCGGTCGCGGCGTCGCTGATCCCCTTCCTTGAGAACGACGACGCCAACCGCGCCCTGATGGGCTCGAACATGCAGAAGCAGGCCGTGCCGCTCATCCAGTCGGATGCGCCCCTGGTCGGGACGGGCATGGAGAGCGTCGTGGCGGTGGACTCCGGCGCCGTGGTCGTCGCCCGCCGCACCGGCGTGGTGGAGCAGATCGACGGCACCCGGATCGTGATCCGGGCCACCGAGGAGAGCGATCCCTCGAAGTCCGGCGTCGACATCTACCGCCTGCAGAAGTTCCAGCGCTCCAACACCTCGACCTGCATCAACCAGCGTCCGCTGGTGCAGGTGGGCGACCGGGTCGCGGCCGGCGACGTGATCGCCGACGGCCCTTCGACGGAACTGGGTGAACTGGCCCTGGGCCGGAACGTCCTGGTCGCCTTCATGCCCTGGAACGGCTACAACTTCGAGGACTCCATCCTGATCTCCGAGCGCATCGTGCGCGATGACGTCTTCACCTCGATCCATATCGAGGAGTTCGAAGTCATGGCCCGCGACACCAAGCTTGGACCCGAGGAAATCACACGCGACATCCCGAACGTCGGCGAGGAGGCCCTGCGCAATCTCGACGAGGCGGGCATCGTGGCCATTGGCGCCGAGGTCCTGCCCGGCGACATCCTGGTCGGCAAGGTCACGCCCAAGGGTGAAAGCCCGATGACGCCGGAGGAGAAGCTGCTCCGCGCCATCTTCGGCGAGAAGGCCTCCGACGTCCGCGACACCTCCCTGAGGCTGCCCCCCGGCGTCGCCGGTACGGTGGTCGAGGTTCGTGTGTTCAACCGCCACGGGGTGGACAAGGACGAACGCGCCCAGGCGATCGAGCGCGACGAGATCGAGCGTCTCGGCAAGGACCGGGACGACGAGTTCGCCATCCTGAACCGCAACATGACCTCGCGGCTTCGCACCCTGCTCACCGGCAAGGTCGCTCTCTCCGGCCCGAAGGGCGTCGGTCGCGGCGAGATCACGGCGGAGAAGCTGGAAGAGGTTTCGCCCGGCCTCTGGTGGCAGATCGCCCTCGAGGACGAGAAGGCGATGGGCGAGCTGGAGGCCATGCGCCGCCAGTTCGACGAGGCCCGCAAGCGCCTCGACCGCCGCTTCGACGACAAGGTCGAGAAGCTGAAGCGTGGCGACGAGCTGCCCCCCGGCGTCATGAAGATGGTCAAGGTCTTCGTGGCCGTGAAGCGCAAGCTTCAGCCCGGCGACAAGATGGCCGGCCGCCACGGCAACAAGGGGGTCATTTCCAAGATCCTGCCGATCGAGGACATGCCCTATCTGGAGGACGGGCGGAACGTGGACATCGTCCTCAACCCGCTGGGCGTGCCCAGCCGGATGAATGTCGGGCAGATCTTCGAGACCCACCTCGGCTGGGCCGCCGCCGGACTGGGGCGCCAGATCGCCGAGGTCCTTGAGGCCTGGCGTAACGGCGGCCAGCGAAAGGCCCTGATCGATCACCTGCGCGGGATCTACGGGCCCGACCAGGAGCTTCCCGACACCGACGAGGAACTGGTCGAACTGGCCCGGAACCTGTCGAAGGGCGTGCCCTTTGCGACACCCGTGTTCGACGGCGCCCGCATCGAGGACATCGAGAACCTCCTGGAGCAGGCGGGCCTGGCCCGCTCGGGCCAGTCGATCCTGTACGACGGCCAGACCGGCGAGCAGTTCAAGCGCCCGGTCACGGTGGGCTATATCTACATGCTCAAGCTGCACCACCTGGTCGACGACAAGATCCACGCCCGGTCCATCGGCCCTTACTCCCTGGTCACCCAGCAGCCGCTGGGCGGCAAGGCCCAGTTCGGAGGACAGCGCTTCGGGGAGATGGAGGTCTGGGCCCTCGAGGCCTATGGCGCCGCCTACACCCTGCAGGAGATGCTGACGGTGAAGTCCGACGACGTGGCCGGCCGGACCAAGGTGTACGAGTCCATCGTGCGCGGCGACGACACCTTCGAGGCGGGCATACCCGAGAGCTTCAACGTGCTGGTCAAGGAGATGCGTTCCCTCGGCCTGAACGTGGAGCTTGAGAACACCTGAGGCGAACCCGCCTGCCGCCCAATTGCGGGGGGAGGGGCCGTCAGTCCCTCCCGATCCGCTTCCGGAATCTCTGACGAACTGGAAGACCCATGAACCAGGAAGTCCTGAACATCTTCAACCCGGTCCAGGCCGCCCCGACCTTCGACCGTATCCGCATCGCCCTCGCCAGCCCGGAGAAGATCCGGTCCTGGTCCTTCGGCGAGATCAAGAAGCCCGAGACCATCAACTACCGGACCTTCAAGCCGGAGCGCGACGGCCTGTTCTGTGCGCGCATCTTCGGCCCGACGAAGGACTACGAGTGCCTGTGCGGCAAGTACAAGCGCATGAAGTACAAGGGCATCATCTGCGAGAAGTGCGGGGTCGAGGTCACCCTGGCCCGTGTCCGGCGCGAGCGCATGGGCCACATCGAACTGGCCAGCCCGGTCGCCCACATCTGGTTCCTGAAGTCCCTGCCCAGCCGCATCGCCATGATGCTGGACATGCCGCTGAAGGACATCGAGCGGGTCCTGTACTTCGAGTACTACATTGTCACCGAGCCGGGCCTGACAGCCCTCAAGATGCACCAGCTCCTCTCCGAGGACGACTACCTCCGCTACCAGGAGGAGTTCGGCGACGACAGCTTCACCGCCGAGATCGGCGCGGAGGCCATCCAGGGCCTGCTGAAGGGCATCGACTTGCCCAAGGAAGCGGACAAGCTGCGTGAGGATCTCCTCACCACCACGTCCGAGATGAAGCTGAAGAAGACGTCCAAGCGCCTCAAGCTCATCGAGAGCTTCATCGAGAGCAAGAACCGGCCTGAGTGGATGATCCTGTCGGTCATCCCGGTCATCCCGCCTGAACTGCGCCCCCTGGTGCCCCTGGACGGCGGCCGTTTCGCCACCTCCGACCTGAACGACCTCTATCGCCGGGTGATCAACCGGAACAACCGCCTGAAGCGCCTGATGGAGCTGCGGGCGCCGGACATCATCATCCGCAACGAAAAGCGGAT
>JBJTEN010000027.1:0-3921 GCA_046092925.1 Phenylobacterium sp.
TCGAGCTGGATGAACATGTCGACCATGCGGTGCTGCAGCACCTGGAAGGACGAGATCGGCACGCCGAACTGCTTGCGCTGCTTGGTGTACTCCACCGTGCCTTCCTGCAGGCGGCGCAGGACGCCGCAGGCCTCTGCGCAGGTGGCCGCGATGGCCTCGTCCATGACCTTCTCGACCAGGGGCAGGGCCTCGCCCTCGCCGCCGATGCGGGCCTCGGCGCCCAGGGCGACGTTCTCGAAATAGACCTCCGAGGCGCGGAAGCCGTCGACGGTGGGATAGTCGCGGGTGGTCACGCCCTTGGCCGACTTCGGCACGATGAAGACCGAGACGCCGCCAGCGTCGCGCTGGCCGCCGCCGGTGCGGGCGGTGACCACCAGGTGGGTGGCGTAGGGGGCGCCGACGACCACGGCCTTGTGGCCATTCAGGACATAGCCGGCGCCGTCCTTGCGGGCGGTCGTCTTCAGGTCGCGGAGGTTGTAGCGGCCCTGCGGCTCGGCGTAGGCGAAGGCGAAGATGGCCTTGCCGGCGATGATCTGGCCGATCAGCTCGTCGGCGCCGGCGGGGGCGCCGTGCTTCAAGAAGCCGCCGCCGATGACCACGGTGCCGAGATAGGGCTCGACCACGAGGGCCTTACCCAGCTCTTCCATGACGACCATGTTCTCGGTGTAGCCGCCGCCCAGGCCGCCAAGGGCCTCCGGGAAGGCCGCGCCCAGTATGCCCAGCTCGTCGGCGAAGGCGCTCCAGACGTCCGGCCTCCAGTGAGGCTCGCGCCCCAGGGCCGCCCGGCGCTGGTCGAAGCCGTAATTGTCGGCCAGGTAGCTCGCGACGGTGTCGCGGAGCATCGACTGTTCTTCGGTGAAGTTGAAATCCATCTGTGTCCCGCCCGGGGCCGCGGCCCCTCCTGAGTTTCCCTAGGGTTCTTTAGAGGCCCAGCACCATCTTGGAGATGATGTTGCGCTGGATCTCGTTGGAGCCGCCATAGATCGAGGTCTTGCGACCGTTGAAGTAATCACCGGCCAGGTCCAGCGAATGCTGGGGCCCGATCCCGGAATTGTGGCCCGCCTCGCCCAGGAAGGGCGCGCCGTAGTGGCCCGCGGCCTCGAGGGCCAGTTCCTGAAGGCGCTGCTGGATCTCGGTGCCCTTGATCTTGAGGATCGAGCTCTCCGGGCCGGGGCCCTTGCCGCTGGATTCCCCGGCCAGGGTGCGCAGCTCGGTGAACTCCAGGGCCGTCAGGTCGATTTCCAGCTCGGCCACCTTGCGGCGGAAGAAGGCGTCCTGGATCAGGGCGCCGCCGGTGTCGGACAGCTCGGTGGAGGCCATCTGGCGCAGGCGCTCAAGCCCGCGCTTGGACCGCGCGACGCCGGCGATGCCGGACCGCTCGTGGGCCAGCAGGGCCTTGGCGCAGGTCCAGCCCTGGTTTTCATGGAAGACCCGGTTCTCGACCGGCACCTTCACATTGTCGAGGAAGACGTCGTTGACCTCATGGCCGCCCTCCAGGGTGGTGATCCGGCGCACCGAGATGCCGGGGCTCTTCATGTCGATCAGCAGGAAGGAGATGCCCGACTGAGGTTTGGCGTCCGGGTCGGTGCGGACCAGGAAGAAGCCCCAGTCGGCGTGCTGGCCAAGGGTGGTCCAGGTCTTCTGGCCGTTGACGATGTAGTATTCCTTGCCGTCGTCGCCGGTCACGCGCTCGGCGCGGGTCTTGAGGCTGGCGAGATCGGAGCCAGAGCCCGGCTCGGAATAGCCCTGGCACCACCAGACCTGTCCGTCACGGATTCCGGGAAGGAACTTCTGCTTCTGCTCGTCGGTGCCGAAGGTGTAGAGCACGGGCGCCAGCATGGAGACGCCGAAGGGCAGGACGCCGATAGTGTCGGCCCGGGCCTGCTCTTCCGACCAGATGTACTTCTGGGTGGGGGTCCAGCCGGTGCCGCCCAACTCCACCGGCCAGGACGGGACCGCCCAGCCCTTCTTCGCCAGAATCCGGTGCCAGGAGAGATAGTCTTCCTTGCCCAGGGTCTCGCCCCGCTCTTGCTTCTCACGCAGCGCCTTGGGGTAGTTCTCGGCGATGAAGGTGCGGACTTCCTGGCGGAAGGCGTTGTCCTCGGGGGAGAAATCCAGGTTCATGAGACAGCTCCGGCGTCTGGCGCGGACATACGCGCCTTTCCGCCGCCCCACATAGGTGAAGGACCGTCCCTTGAAAAGCGCCGCAGCCAGATGACGTGAGGACAGGTCCCAACCGGCGGCCCGAAGCAGATGCCCCGGGGCTTGTCGCTTCGCCCCGGGTCAAAGCAGAATGATGCTCCGGTGACGGGAAGGGCCAGAAGAGATGAGCGAACACGAGCGACCTGCGCCCATCCGGACGCCCTGCATCAAGGTGTGCGTCATTGATGGTGAGAGCGGGCTCTGCATGGGCTGCTACCGCCGGCTGAACGAGGTGGCCGGCTGGTCAAAAATGACCCCGGAGACCCGGGATGCGGTCATGGCCGAGCTGCCGTCGCGCCGGAGCCTGATCCGTCCCGAAAAGCGGGCCATGTTCTGACCGGAGACATTCACTTCCGGCTAACCATCCTCGCCTAGCCTCCGCCTGCGAATTCCAGCGCGGAGGCGTATACAGAATGCAAAGGACAGCCCTGATCGCCCTCGCTGCCGCCGTGGCGGCCGTGGCCGCGGGCCAGGCTGTTCTGATGCTGGCCCCGGCCGTCCGCGCCGCCTCGGCCACCCTGCCCCGAAGCGAGCCACCGGGTCCCGGACCCGCGTCAGTGGCGATGGGCCATGACGGGCACTACTGGGCCGAGACGCGGATCAATGGCCACCCCGTGCGGATGCTGGTGGACACCGGGGCGACCGTGGTCTCCCTGTCCGCAGCAGACGCCCGCCGGGTCGGGGTTGACCCGGCCGCCCTGACCTATGGCCTGAAGGTGGCCACGGCCGCGGGTGAAGCGCGCGCGGCCCGGATCACCCTGGCGTCGGTGGCGGTGGACGGCGCCGTGGTGCGCAATGTCGACGCCCTGGTCCTGGACCGGGACACCGACGCCTCACTGCTCGGCATGAGCTATCTGCGCCGGCTCTCCGGCTTCGAGGCCACGCCCCGGGCCCTGCGCCTGCATCCCTGATCTGGCCACTTCCGAAAGGGCGCGGAGGATGACTTCCGCCCCCGCCCCGGGCCGGACGGACTCCACCGTCAGGATGCGCCGCCAGGCCCGCGCCCCTCGCCGGCCTTGGAACAGGCCCAGCATGTGGCGGGTCATAGCGGCCAAGGCCGCGCCCTCGGACAGCCGCGCCTCCACATAGGGCAGGTAGGCCTCCACCGCCGCTTCCGGCGTGACGACGGCGCCCTCGCCGAAGATCCGCACATCCACCTCGCCCAGCAAACCAGGGTCGTGATAGGCGGCGCGACCCAGCATCACCCCGTCGAAGTCGGGAAGCAGGGCCTCGGCCGCGTCGAGGTCGCCGATCCCGCCGTTCAGAACGATCGTCAGCCCCGGTCGCTCCCGCTTCAGCCGCCGGACCAGGTCGTAGTTCAGGGGCGGGATGTCCCGGTTCTCCTTGGGCGACAGGCCCTTCAGGATCGCCTTGCGGGCATGGACGATGAAGGTGTCGACGCCGGCGGCGGCGCAGGCGTCCACCAGGGAAAAGAGGCTGGACTCCGGGTCCTGGTCGTCCACCCCGATCCGGCACTTTACCGTGGCGGGAACCTTCACCGCGTCGCGGATGGCGGCCATGCAGTCGGCCACCAGGGCCGGCTCCCGCATCAGGCAGGCGCCGAACCGGCCCGACTGCACACGGTCCGAGGGGCAGCCGACATTCAGGTTGATCTCGCGATAGCCGAAGTCCTCGCCGATCCGCGCCGCCGTCGCCAGCTCCGCCGGATCGCTGCCGCCCAGCTGTAGGGCGACGGGGTGCTCGGCCGCATCAAAGCCC
>JBJTEN010000028.1:0-2543 GCA_046092925.1 Phenylobacterium sp.
CCCCGGCCAGCTCCGCCACCTGCAGGACCGTCATGCCGGGCTCGAACTCGACCTCGACGCCGTTGACCTTGGCTTTGGGCATCCGATTACTCCGCCGCCTGCAGGGAGGCGCCCTGCACGTGCGGCTTTCCCGCACGGTAGTTGGTGATCCGCGCCTCGACCTCGTGGCGGAAGTGGCGGAACAGGCCCTGGATCGGCCAGGCGGCCGCATCGCCGAGGCCGCAGATGGTGTGGCCCTCGATCTGGCTGGCGACGTCGAGGAGCATGTCGATCTCCTTCATCTCCGCCTCGCCGGTGGCCATGCGCTCCATGACCCGCCACATCCAGCCCGTGCCCTCGCGGCAGGGCGTGCACTGGCCGCAGCTCTCGTGCTTGTAGAAGTAGGACAGGCGGGCAATGGCGCGGACGATGTCTGTGGACTGGTCCATGACGATCACCGCCGCCGTGCCAAGGCCCGACTTGAGGGCCGACAGGGAGTCGAAATCCATCAGGGCCGTCTCGGCCTCGTGCGCGGGGATCATGCGCACCGAGGAGCCGCCCGGGATCACCGCCTTGAGGTTGCCCCAGCCGCCGCGGACGCCGCCGCAGTGGTCCTCGAGCAGCTGCCTGAGGGGGATGGACATGGTCTCCTCGACCACGCAGGGCTTGTTCACGTGGCCGGAGATGGCCATCAGCTTGGTGCCCGTATTGTTGGGCCGGCCGAAGCCCGCAAACCAGGATGCGCCGCGACGCAGGATGGTTCCCACCACCGCAATCGACTCGACGTTGTTGATCGTGGTCGGGCAGCCATAGATGCCCGCCCCCGCCGGGAAGGGCGGCTTCAGGCGCGGCTGGCCCTTCTTGCCCTCAAGGCTCTCCATCAGGGCGGTCTCGTCGCCGCAGATATAGGCGCCGCCGCCGTGGGTGACGAAGAGGTCGAAGTCCCAGCCGTGGACGTTGCCCTTGCCGATCAGCCTGGCCTCGTAGGCCTGCCTGATGGCGGCCTCCAGGCGCTCGCGCTCATGGACGTACTCGCCGCGGATGTAGATGTAGCAGGTGTGCGCGCGGATGGCGTAGCTGGCGATCAGGGCACCCTCGATCAGGAGGTGCGGGTCGTTCCGAAGGATCTCGCGGTCCTTGCAGGTGCCCGGCTCGGACTCGTCGGCGTTGATGACGAGGTAGTGAGGGCGCTCGCTCTCGGCCTTGGGCATGAAGGTCCACTTCAGACCGGTGGAGAAGCCCGCCCCGCCCCGGCCGCGAAGGCCCGAGGCCTTGACCTGGTCGCAGATCCACTCCGGCGTCTGCTCCAGGATCAAGCGGGTGCCGTTCCAGGCGCCGCGGCGCTTCGCCCCCTCAAGGCCCCAGTCATGCAGCCCGTAGAGGTTGGTGAAAATCCGGTCCTTGTCTTCGAGAATGCCGACCACGATACGCCCCTAAGCCTCCAGACTAATCCGGCGCGAGCCGGCCGCCATACCCTGTCCGATCACTGCGCCGCCTCCTTCGCCTTGCCGGGCTTCTTCGGCTCGGCGTTGGGAATGGACTTCAGCGCCTTGGCCGCCCAGCCGTCGTAAAGGGCGGGGTCGGAAAGGACCTGCGGGCCCCCTTCCGGCGACGATCCCTGGCGGCCGATGACCGAGCCCGGCGCCCGCGGCTTGCCGGCGATGAACTCATCGAGGATTTGCTCGAAGGTCTCGGGCGTCAGGTCCTCGTAGTAATAGTCATTGATGGCGGCCATGGGCGCGTTGGAGCAGGCGCCCAGGCATTCCACTTCCTGCCAGGTCACCTTGCCGTCCGCGGACAGGTGGTCGCGGTCGCCGAACCGGCGCTGGCAGACGGCCTTCAGGTCGTTGGCGCCCCGCAGCATGCAGGGCGTGGTGCCGCAGACCTGGACAAGGGCGTGGGAGCCGACCGGCTCCAGCATGAACATGGTGTAGAAGGTGGCGACCTCGTAGACCCGGATCACCGGCATGCCGAGGGTCTCGGCGACCACCCGAATGGCGGGCTCGGAGACCCAGCCCTGCTGCTTCTGGACCAGCCAGAGAAGCGGGATCACGGCGGATTGCTGGCGTCCCTGAGGGAACTTGGCGATCCACCACTTCACCTGCTCCAGGCTCTCGGCGCTGAAGGCGAAGCTATCGGGCTGGTTGGCGGCTAGCCTGCGGACGCTCACGTGACCGGCCTCACTTGATGAAGTCGACGCGCACGATCCGCGCGTCCGAAACGGTGTAGATGGCGGCGACCTCGAAGGGGGCGGCCTCCGGCGACCGGAAGACGCGCTCGTGGTCGATCACGCAATTGCCCACCACCATGCGATTCAGCAGCTCGGCCCGGTTCTGCGGGAAGTCGGCGAAAACCTGACGGTACTTCTCGCGATAGGCCGCGATGCCCGAGATCGTGACGGCGCCGTTGAAGTCCGCCACCACCACGTCGTCAGCAAAGACCGCGCAGTGGGCGTCCAGGTCCTGGGCGTTGTAAGCCTCGAACTGGGCCTCGACGACGTCGAAAGGTGAAATGCAGGCAGGCGCGCTCACCGGTCCACCTCGCCGAAAACGATGTCGAGGGAA
>JBJTEN010000029.1:0-5247 GCA_046092925.1 Phenylobacterium sp.
GTTGAAGACGCAGGCGGGGGCCCCATGGGGGCTTCGCGTCCCCACGAGCCCGGTGGCGAACTGGTCGAGATTGGTCTTGCCGACGGCGACCGCACCCGCCGCCTGCAGCCGCTCGACAACCGTCGCAGAGGACCCGGGCGCGTAGGCGAACGCCGGACAGGCGGCGGTGGTCGGCAGCCCGGAGAGGTCGATGTTGTCCTTCACCGCGAAGGTCAGGCCTGCCAGAGGCAACGACTCTCCCGCCGCCACCCTGAGGTCAACCGCCTCGGCGGCGGCCAGGACCTGATCCGAAGAGAAGCGGCTGATCCAGACCTCGGGCTGGATGGCCTCATAGGCCGCGATCCGGGACAGGGCCTCCCGGGCAGACTGAATGGCGTTCATGCGATCTCCAGGGCGATGATCGGCGCGCCTGCGGCCACAGGCTCCTTTTCCCGGGCGTAGACCTCCCGCACGATCCCTGCAGACGGGCTGGGAACATCGCATTCCGTCTTCATGGCTTCGATGACGGCGAGGACATCGCCCGCCTCCACCCGGTCGCCGGGGCGGACGCTGACCTTCCAGACACTGCCGCCAAGAGGCGCCTCGACCAGTTCGCAGCCTTCGGGAAGAGACATCTCGGATCTCGGTGCGGTCTCCGGAGTGTCCGCCGTCAGGGCCTCGATCCTTGCGAATTCTCCCCTTACCTCCCACTCCGCCCGCTCGGCGTCGAAGGCCTGACGCCGGCGCGTCTCGAAGGCGGAGATCTCTTCCGAATTCCTGTCCAGGAACCGTCGGTAGTCCGAGAGCCGGAAGACGCCGTCCTCAATACGGATGGGATACCCGCCGAGGGGGAAGTCTCGGCGGGCCCTGGTCAACTCGTCATGGCTGACGGGAAAAAACTTCACCCGATCGAAGAACCGGAGAAGCCAGGGCTTACCGTCAATGAAGGCGTCGGTCTGGCGCCAGGTGTTCCAGACCTGCACCGTCCGGCCAAACAGCTGGTATCCGCCAGGCCCCTCCATCCCGTAGATGCACATGTAGGCCCCGCCGATGCCCACCACATTGGGGGGCGTCCAGGTGCGGGCCGGATTGTACTTGGTCGTCACCAGACGGTGCCGTGGATCCACCGGGGTGGCCACCGGCGCCCCCAGATAGACATCTCCCAGGCCCATGACGAGGTACTCAGCGTCAAAGACGATGCGCCTCACCTCTTCCTCGGAGGAGAGCCCGTTGATCCGGCGGATGAACTCGATGTTGTCCGGACACCAGGGGGCGTCGTCCCGCACCGCCTGCATGTACTTTTCGATGGTCTGGTAGATCGCCGGATCCTTCCAGGACAGGGGAAGGTGGACGGTCCGCGACGGGGTCTCGAAGTCATCCAGTCCGCCCAGCCGCGCCTCTGCTTCCTGAAGGAGATCGACCAGTCGGCCCTGGTCGAGGGTGCGGTTGTCGCACCGGATCTGGAGGGATCGGACGCCCGGCGTGAGGTCGATAATGCCCGGCAGGTTCAGTCGCCTGAGCTCCAGATAGAGGGCGTGAACCCTGAGGCGCAGCTCGAGGTCCAGGACGATGGGACCATATTCGACGAGAAGGCTCCGATCCCCCTGCCTTCGGTAGGTGACCTCGGGCCGGCGTCCGTCAGCGGGAAGCCGGGCCAGAACCCCCTGATCATCGAAGACAGGCGGAGGACGGCGCCGCGCGGCCGGCGCAAGGCCCAGCATGGCGTCCTGGGCGGCTTCGGCCTGCGCCGCCTCTGAGTCGGATGCGACCTGAAAGCGGAGCGTATCTCCGGGCGCCAGCTGACCCACCTTCCAGAGGTCCGCGGAGATGACGACAAAGGGACAGACGAAGCCCCCAAGCGATGGCCCGTCTGGCCCCAGGATGATCGGCATGTCGCCGGTGAAGTCCACGGCCCCGATCGCATAGGGATTGTCGTGGATGTTGGAGGGATGAAGACCGGCCTCTCCCCCGTCCCGGCGCGCCCACTCGGGCCTGGGCCCCAGGAGACGCACGCCCGTGCGGTTGGAGTTGTAATGGACCTTCCACTCCACGCCGGCGATCATGGCCATATCTTCCGGCGTGAAGAAATCCGGGGCTCCGT
This sequence comes from Phenylobacterium sp., assembly GCA_046092925.1. Lineage (GTDB taxonomy): Bacteria > Pseudomonadota > Alphaproteobacteria > Caulobacterales > Caulobacteraceae > Phenylobacterium. The sequence continues at coordinate 2,081 of JBJTEN010000029.1, forward strand.
GAGGACCGGGCAGGACCCGGATTGTCCAGGCGCGGGTGATTTCAGGCCGGATGACCCCTAGGACCGCCGGTTCCGGCTGAGAAGGTTCAGAGGCCAGGCGCAGGACATCGCCGGCCGCCAGCGCGCGACCGGCATGTCCGCCGAAGCCGCCGAGGGTGAAGGTGCTTCGGCTTCCAAGATACTCCGGCACATCGAAGCCGCCACGGACGGCGAGATAGGCCCTCAGGCCAGGACCCCTGAGACGCCCCAGCCGCAAGGTCTGGCCGGCGGAAATCTCGAAAGGAACCAGCGGCGCGACGGGTGCGCCGTCCAGGCTGGCCGTCAGCTCGGCGCCCGAGAGGCAGGCGACCGTGGAGGCATTGAAGACAAGGGTGGGACCAAGGGCGGTGATCTCGAGCCCGGCGGCGGACTCCGGGTTGCCCAGAAGCCTGTTCGCCAGCCGGAAGGAGAGGGAATCCATGGGACCGGAGGGCGGCACCCCGACATCCCAGTAGCCGAGCCGGCCCGGATAGTCCTGGACAGTCGTCGACGCGCCGCCGGCAAGCACATGAACGCTGCGGGCCTGGTGGCGGAGGGTTGAAAGAACCCGGGTGGAAACCCGGCCGCTGACGAAGGGTTCCGAACCTGTCACCGTACGGAGCCAGTCGAGATTGGTCTCAATGCCGGCGAGCCGGGTTCCGCCCAAGGCCTCCTGCATCGCCAGGACGGCCTCCTGCCGGGTCTCAGCGCGTACGATGACCTTGGCGATCATGGGGTCATAGTGCGAGGTGATCTCGGAGCCCGGGGCCACCCAGGTCTCGACCCGGGCGGCGGCTGGGAAGACCGCGTCCGTCAGAACCCCGCTGCTCGGGCGATAATCGTTGCCGGGATCCTCGGCGTAGAGACGCACCTGGATCGACGCGCCCCTGGCCTTGGGTGGGCCGTCGGACATGAAGCTGAAGTCGCCCGCGGCGCCCCGGATCATCCACTCGACCAGATCGACCCCGGTGACCTCTTCGGTGACCCCGTGCTCCACCTGCAGGCGGGTATTGACCTCGAGAAAGAAGAAATCGTCCCGAGAAGGGTCGTAGAGGAACTCAACGGTCCCGGCGGACCGGTAACGGACCGCGCCGGCGAGGCGGACGGCGGATTCGACCAGAGCCTTGCGGGTGGCGGCCGGCAGGTGCGGCGCCGGAGTCTCCTCCACGACCTTCTGGTTGCGCCTCTGCAGCGAGCAGTCGCGCTCACCAAGGGCGATCACGCCGCCCTGCCCATCCCCGAACACCTGCACCTCGATATGGCGGGCCTCGGCGACATAGCGCTCCAGAAAGACCCCGGCGTCGGCGAAGGCTCCGGTGGCCATTCTGACAACGGACGCGAAGGCGTCGAGGATTTCGCCCTCAGTCCCGCAGACCTTCATGCCGATGCCCCCGCCTCCCGCGGTGGCCTTGAGGATGACCGGAAAACCGATCTCCCGGGCCGCGGCGAGGGCCGCGTCGGCGTCGGTCAGGAGGTCGGTGCCAGGGGCCAGGGGCACGCCGTGCGCCCGGGCCAGGTCCCGGGCGGTGTGCTTGAGGCCGAAGGCCCGGATATCGTCATGGGTCGGGCCGATGAAGGCGATCCCGGCCGCCTCGCAGGCCTCGGCGAAGGCCGTGTTCTCGGAGAGGAAGCCATACCCCGGATGGATCGCCTGCGCTCCCGTCGCCCGGGCGGCGGCCAGAACGGCCTCGATGTTCAGGTAGCTCTCGCTGGCTGGCGCGGGCCCGATGCGCACCGCCTCGTCGGCCTCCCGGACGTGGGCCGAGCCGGCGTCGGCGTCGGAGAAGACGGCTACGGAGGCCACGCCCATCCGGCGAAGAGTGCGGATGATCCGGCAGGCTATGGCGCCGCGGTTGGCGATCAGGACCTTGTCGAACACCCGGCTCACCCCATCCCGGGAGCGGAGATGATCATGCGCACGGGCGTCGGATTGAAGCCGTTGCAAGGGTTGTTCACCTGCGGGCAGTTCGAGACCACCACCACCAGGTCCATTTCCGCGCGCAGGTCCACGTAGAGCCCCGGCGCGGAGATGCCGTCCACTATGCCCAGGGCGCCGTCCGCCTCCACCGGCACGTTCATGAACCAGTTGATGTTGGAGACCATGTCCCGCTTGTTTCGGAGGTAACGGGCGTTGCCCTGCAGGAAGTTCTCCACGCAGGCGTGCTGGGACTTGGTGTGGTGGCCATAGCGAAGGGTGTTGCTCTCGCACGAGCAGGCCCCGCCGATGGTGTCGTGATAGGCGACGTTGGTGTCCGTGACGGTCATCATCGGCCGGCCCTCGTTGGAGAGCAGGACCGCACCCGTGCGCAGGAAGAGGTTGCCCTGGGCGGCGACGGTGTCCTGGGCGGAGTAGCGCTCGGCGTCGTCATGAGCGGCGTACATCAGGAAGTCGACCGCCTGATTGCCCTCGAGGTCGACAATCCGGAGCGTCTCGCCACGCGCCAGTTCATGGGTCCACGGCGCGCGGGCGGGACCGACTTCGTCGTGGACAATGGTCCCTTGAGTTCCGGGGGCTTGGCTCATCGGGCGTAATAGTCCTCGACGTTCAGGAAGGCGCGGTAGGCTTCCGGGGTGGCGTTGCGGATCGGGTCGTCAGACGCGGCGGGCTCCCCGCGCCAGGCCGTGACCCTCACAGGGGTGACCGAGTAGTCTGGCCGAGGATCAAGGACGTGCGGGCAGTTCGCCAGGATCACCAGCACGTCCATCTCCGCCCGGAGAGTCAGGCTGCGCCCGGCGGCAAAGGGCCCGCCCACGAAGGTCAGCGCCCCGTCGGCCTCAACCCGGACGCCCTTGAAAAAGTTCACGCAGGGATGAACGTCCTTGCGGGTGAGGCCGTGCTTGCCCGCGGCGATGAGGAACCTGTCCCGCGCGTTCGGATGGGCTCCATGGTTGGAGCCGTCGCCATACGTCCGGGCGTTGGACGCCTCGTTCGAAGCTCCGCAGAAGCAGTCATGCGTGCCCGCGTCGTCCTCCACGATCGAGAAGAGCACCCGGCCCATGTCCGACAGCAGAAGCCGGCCGGCGCCCAGATAGGCGGTCCACTGCACCTTGGTGGTGTCAGCGACATTCAGGCGTTCGGCAGGGGTTTCGGCGTTGAAGACCAGGATCGAGACGCAGCCGTCGCCCTGCAGGTCGATCAGCCTGAGCCT
>JBJTEN010000030.1:0-2707 GCA_046092925.1 Phenylobacterium sp.
TTCCGAGGTGCGGTTCGACTATCCCGACCGGCGCGACGGGGCGGAGAACAGCCGGTGCCTGGTGCTGTCCCTGGCGGACGGGGCCTGGAGCCGGGGGGCGGCGCCGCGCACGGCCATGATCGACGCCGGGCCGGCGGAGCATCCCGTGGCGACGGCGCCGGACGGCTCGATGTTCTGGTGCGAGCGGGGGTCGAGCGCCGACGGGGCGCCCTTCGCCTGGTTCCTGGAGAGCGCCGACCAGGTGCTGGACGAGGACCGCACGGCCCTTGTGCGCGGGGTCTGGCCGGACCTGGCGGGACAGCAGGGGCCGGTGGTGCTGGAGGTCTCGGCCCGGCGCACGCCGCAGGGGCCGGAGCGCCGCGCCGCGCCGGCGGCCCTGGCGCCCGGGCAGGCGCGGGCGGACCTGAGGCTATCGGGACGGCTGTTCCGGGTGCGGCTGAGCGGCGAGGCCTCGCCCACGGCGGGGCGGATCGGCCGGCTGGTGTTTGACCTGGCGCCGGCGGGCGGCCGGTGAGCGGGGGGGCGGAGGCGGACCGCGAGGCCCTGGCCCTGGCGGTGAAGGCCCTGGCGTCCGACGCGGGGCCGGCGGACTTGGCCGAGGCGGTGAGGACGGGCCGGGCGCGGATCTGGATGGGCGAGGGCGCGGTGCTGGCCACGGAGCTGGCGACCGGAGAGGCGGGGCCCTGCCTGCACGTCTGGCTGGCGGCGGGGCGGCTGGAGGCCGTGCTGGCCCTGAGGCCGGGGCTTGAGGCCTGGGCCCGGGGGGCGGGCTGCACGCGGATCACCCTGGATGGACGCAAGGGCTGGGCCCGGGTGCTGGCGCCCTTCGGCTACCGGCGGGCGGGACACGAAATCGAACGGAGACTGTGATGGGAAAGAAGAAGACCAAGACGAGTTCCACCGAGACGAGCCGGACGGTGACGACGCCGACCCGGCCGGACTGGGTGGACGCCCAGGCGCGGGGGCTGAACGACGCCCTGACGGACCTGGGGCGGCGGGACCCGACGGCCTCGGTGGCCCCGGTCTCGGACCTGGAGCGCCGGGCCTCGGAGGGGGCCGCCGGCCTGGGCCTCGGCGCGGGCTGGAAGGCCGGGTCGACGGACTGGGCGAACTGGGGGCGGGCAGGTCCTGTGACTGGCCCGGCGACCGGCCCGGCCCTGGGCGCCGGCCCGGGACCGGACCTGTCCGGCGCCGCCCTGTCCGGCCCGGTCGTGATCGGGCGGGGGGAGGCGCCGCAGGCGGCCAGCGTGCTGGACAACCTGTCGGCCTACATGACGCCCTTCCGGGACCAGGTGCTGAAGGCGGCCATGGACGATTATGACGCCGAGGCGGGGCGACGGCGGGCGGCCCAGGACCTGGAGCTGGCCGGGCAGGGCGCCTTTGGCGGCTCAGGGGCGGCCCTGACCCGCTCGCTGACCGAGGGGGAGCTGGCGCGGGGGCGCAACAGCCGGCTGGCGGGCCTGCTGGACCAGATGTTCACGCAAGGGTCCGGGCTGGCGGCGGGGGATGCCGACCGGCGCCAGCAGGCCTCGACGGCGGCGGCCCAGCTGGCCCAGGCGCGGGAGATCGAGCAGGCCCAGCTGGCCCAGGCCCGGGACATCGAAAGGGCGCGCCTGTCGCAGGAGGGCGGGCTGGAGACGGCGCGGCTGGACCAGGCCCGGGATCTGGAGACGGCGCGCCTGTCGCAGACCGCCGAGGCGGCGCGGATGCAGGACGCCCTGGCCCGGGCCCAGCTGGGGCAGGAGGGCGAGCTGGCCCGCTCCCGGCTGGGGCTGGACGAGGCGGCCAGCCGGCGGGCCGACGCCGAGGCCCAGGCCCGGATCGGGGCGCAGCTGCGGGCGGCCGAGCAGGCGCGGCTGTCGGCGCCCGAGCAGGCCCTGGCCCGGCGGATCGAGATGTTCTCCGGCCTGCCTCTCGGCCTGTTCCAGGGCAGCGAGACGAACAGCCAGGGACAGAGGAACGGGACCGAGACGACCAGCGGGGCGACCCTGGGGGAGATCGCCTCCCTGGTGAACAGCCTGACCGGCTCGCCCCTGTCGCGCCTGTTCCCGACGGGAGGGCGCTGAGATGGCGGAGACGGGAAGCCTGGGCGAGGCCCAGCTCTTCGCCCTGCGGCAGATCAGCGACAACCTGGCGGCCCAGACCCGGCGGCTGGAGGGGCTGGGCGCCAAGGTGGACGACGTGCGCGAGCGTCTGGCGCGGCTGGAGGCGCAGGAGGCGGGGGTGCTGGTAGAGGCCGTGCGGCGCGAGCTGAAATCGGCCCTGGCGCGGATCGACGCCCTGGAGGCCCAGCGCGACCGGGTGGCCGGGGCGGCGGCCTTCTGGACCTGGCTGGGCCGGCACGCGCCCTGGCTGGCGGCGGCCCTGGCGGCCTTCGGCGCAGGACTGGTCGCGCGGGAAGGCGGACAATGAGCGAGGGCGCTCGGCCGCCGGTGGAGGTGACCTGGCTGTGGCGGCGGATCTTCACCTACCTGGCCAGCCTGGTGAACGCCGGCCTGCTGGCGGCGGTGATCGCGAAGGTGAAGGACCCGCAGGGGCTGGCCGCCCTGGGCCTGGCCCTGGTGGCGGCCAATGTGGTGCTGGCCACCCTCTACCTGGCCGGGGCGACGGTGACCGACTGGGCGCGGATCGCCGGGGCGGCCCGGGGCGGCGCGAAGACCGGGGAGGGCGGGTCGTGATCCTGGCGAGCCCGAACGTCTGGAGGCTG
>JBJTEN010000031.1:0-15705 GCA_046092925.1 Phenylobacterium sp.
GAGACGCCGCGCGTGCTGTTCATCGCCGACGCCGGTCCCGAGGCCGGCGGCGGACATCTCATGCGCAGCCTGACCCTGGCCGAGGCGCTGAGCGTCCGGGGCGCCGCCTGCGCCTTCCTGGCGACCCCTCAGGCTGCGGGCATGCTGGCGACCTTCGCGCCCGCCATGTCCCGGATCGACACCCCAGGGACAGACCGCGCGTCCCTGGCCGCCGCCCTGGCCGGACAGGGCTTCGACGCCCTGGTCTTCGATCACTACAGACTTTCGAGGCCGGATCATGAGGCCTTGGCCGGGGGGCGGGCCTGCCTCGTGATCGATGACCTGGCGAACCGCCCCCTGGGCGCGGACATCGTTCTGGACGCGGGACCCAGCCGGCGTCCGCTGGACTACACCCTCCTGACGGACGGGGATACGCGGCTGCTCCTTGGCCCGGAGTTCGCCCCGGTGCGCAGCCGTTTCGCGGCGCTTCGAGGGTCCTCGCTCGCCCGGCGCGACGGTCCGGTCCGCAGGGTCCTTGTGACCATGGGGCTCAGCGACGTGGGCGGCGTCACCGGCCGGGTTGTCGACCGGCTGCGGCCGCGCCTTGGCGACGTGGCCATCGACGTCGTCCTGGCGAGCCAGGCCCCCAGCCTCAGGGCGTTGAGCCGGATGGCCGTCCATGACCGGCGACTGCAGCTGCATGTCGACGCGACTGACATGGCCGCGCTCCTGCATGAGGCCGACTTCGTGATCTCCGCGGCGGGATCGACGGTCTGGGAGATCTGCACCCTCGGCCTCCCTTCGGCCATCGTCATCGTGGCGGAGAACCAGCGGGCGGCGGCCCAGGCCCTGGGCGAGCGCGGCGCCGCTCTCGTGATTGACGCCGGCGACTCGGCGTTCGAGGGCGCCCTGGACAGGGCGATCATGCGGCTCGTGACGGACGCGACCCAACGCGCCCACCTTTCCCAGGCGGCCGCATCGGTGTGCGATGGCCAGGGGGCCGGTCGCACCGCCGAGGCCCTTCTGCAGGTGATCGCAGCCCGCGGCGACCCGGGTTGAGCCGGGATAGGCCGTGTCGTCCGACGCCCACATCGTCACCCCGAGGCGCAGGGTCGCGCGCGGGGACATTCTGGCCTAAAGGGAGTCCATGTCAGAGACACCGCCCCGCTCCGTCCGCTGCCTGATCGTCGGATCCGGCCCCGCCGGCTACACCGCCGCCGTCTATGCCGCCCGCGCGCTGCTGAAGCCCGTCCTGATCCAGGGTCTCCAGCCTGGCGGCCAGCTGACCATCACCACGGATGTGGAGAACTATCCCGGCTTCGCCGACGTCATCCAGGGCCCCTGGCTGATGGAGCAGATGCAGGCCCAGGCCGAGCACTTCGGGACCGAGATCATCAACGACATCGTGGTCACGGCCGACCTGTCCGCACGGCCCTTCCGGCTCACCTGCGACAGCGGGCAGGTCTGGCTGGCCGAAACCCTGATCATCGCCACCGGCGCCCAGGCGCGCTGGCTGGGCCTTGAGAGCGAGCAGCGATTCCAGGGCTTCGGAGTCTCGGCCTGCGCGACCTGCGACGGCTTCTTCTACCGCGGCAAGGAGGTGGTGGTGGTCGGCGGCGGCAACACCGCCGTCGAGGAGGCCCTGTTCCTGACCCACTTCGCCTCAAAGGTCACCGTGGTGCACCGTCGCGACAGCTTCCGAGCCGAGGCCATCCTGCAGGAGCGCCTGTTCGCCAATCCCAAGGTCGAAGTCATCTGGGATCACCAGGTCGACGAGGTGCTGGGCGAGGAGGACCCCATGGGCGTCACGGGCGTCCGGCTGAAGTCGACCCGCGACGGCGGGACCCGCGAACTGTCCTGCGACGGGGTCTTCATCGCCATCGGCCACGCCCCGGCCTCGGCCCTCTTCGCGGGGCAGCTGGAGATGGACTCTTCCGGTTACCTGAAGGTGACTCCGGGGACGGCCTCGACCGCCATCCGGGGGGTGTTCGCCGCCGGAGACGTCACCGACGATGTCTACCGTCAGGCGGTCACCGCCGCCGGGATGGGCTGCATGGCCGCCCTTGAAGCGGTCAGGATGCTTGCCGAGGAGGACCACGCGGCGAGCCGGGCGGCGGCCCAGTGACCAGCCTGATCGTCAATGGCGGCCGGGCCCTGAAAGGGCGGATCACGCCGTCGGCCAACAAGAACGCCGTCCTGCCGGTCCTCTGTGCGACCCTGCTCACGGACCAGCAGGTGACCCTGCACCGGGTGCCGGACATCACGGACGTGCGCAAGATCCTCGACTTCTTCCGCAATCTCGGCTCGACCGTCGACATGGACTTCGAGGCCGGAACCCTGAAGGTCCGGCATGGCGAGGGGCTGGATCCGAAGGCGGCGCACCTGCCCCTCGGCATGCGCTCGACCCTGATGCTGATCCCGCCCCTGCTGCACCGGTTCGGGGCAGCGACCATCGAGGAGGACGCCACCGGATGCACCCTCGGCGCCCGGGAGATCGACCCGCACATCGAGGTGCTCCAGACCTTCGGCGCGACCGTCCGCCGCGAACCCGACGCCCTGCACATCTCCGTGCCGGCAGGCTACCGGTCCTCAGATCACTGGCTGGACTACGCCTCGGTCACCACCACCGAGAACTTCATGCTCTGCGCGGCGACGGCGTCGGGCCGGTCCAAGCTGACCAACGCGGCGTGCGAGCCCCATGTCCAGGAGTTCTGCGCCTTCCTCGCCCTGATGGGGGCCCGTATCGAGGGCGTCGGGGGCTCTCGGATCATCGTGGAGGGCGTCGAGCGCCTGTCCGGCGCCGAATTCACCTTCGCCGACGACTTCCACGAGGTGGCCACCTTCCTGGCCATGGGCGCCATCACCGGCGGCGAGGTCTCGGTGCGAAACGGCTCGGTGGAGCAGTTTCCCCTGCTGGACCGCACCTTCGCCAAGTTCGGCGTTGAGGTGACCCACGAAGGCGGTTGGTCCACGGCCCGCGCGCCTCACGGCCTGAAGGTGCGCGAACCCTTCACCTCGAACATCCTGACCAAGGTCGAGGCGGCCCCCTGGCCCTACGTGCCGGCGGATCTGCTGCCGATCTTCATCGCCCTGGGCGTCCGCGCCGAGGGCTCAGTGATGTTCTGGAACAAAGTCTACGAAGGCGCCCTGGGCTGGAGCTCGGAGATCGGCAAGTTCGGGGCCCACGCCGTGCTCTGCGACCCGCACCGGCTGATCACTTACGGCGGCAAACCGCTCATGCCCGCCACGGTGGAGAGCCCCTACATCATCCGCGTGGCCATCGCCCTCTTCATGCTGGCCGCCAGCATCGAGGGCCGCTCGACCATCCTCAACGCTGCCCCCGTCCAGAGGGCCCACCCCCGTTTCGTCGAGAACCTCAACGCTCTTGGCGCCGACGTGGAGTGGGTGGCGGGGGACTGACCCCGGAAAGCTGTCCCATGACCCTTGAAATCCGCTATGCCCGCGTTTCAGACCACCCCGCGATCGGCGACATCCTTGACGCCGCCTTCGGAGGGACGGCCGAGCGCCGCATCGTCGAGCGGCTGCGCGCCGACGCCGAGTCCATGTTCGAACTGGTCGCCCTGCAGGACGGTGAACCCGTCGGCTGCATTATGTTCAGCCGCCTCTGGGCCGACAGCGTGCACCTTTACTCCGCCCTTGCGCCGCTGGCGGTCCGCCCGGATGTGCAGCGGACGGGGATCGGGTCGGAGCTCACCCGGCAAGGTCTCGAGGCGGCGCGCCATTTCGACGCCGCCGCCGTGCTGGTGCTGGGACATCCGGAGTACTATCCGAAGTTCGGCTTCTCCACCGAAGCGACCGCCAAGGTCAGCGCGCCCTACTCCGGCAGTCCCGCCTTCATGGGGATCGCCCTGGTCGACGGCGCCCTGGATGAACCGCTGATGGTGGCCTATCCGGACGCCTTCTCCGTGGATCAGGGCTGAACACTCCCGGACGGGGCCGACGGGGTCTTCTGAGCCGGCGTCGCGTCGCCACGCTCCAGGGCGGCGAGGGAGTCATTGATCCTGCGGATCTCCTCGGGCGTCGGCCGCCGGCGGGCCGGGGACAGCTGGCCGGGGGCCGGAAGACCCGGCGGGCCCGCACCCTCGGCCTCTGCAACCGTATAGGTGCGCGCCTCCCCGGCGAGGGTCAGGGTAATGGTGCGGGGCGGCGGGAGCGGCAGGACCTCAAGACCCGCCTGGGTGCGGGGGTCGACCCCGCCCAGGATCTCAGGCGCCAGGCGGTCCTCGCCCCCGGCATAGCGCCCGGTGAAGGCGGGCGCTTCGCCTGAGGGACCCGTCCAGCGATAGAAGATGTGGGTCCCGATCTGCGCGAGCTTGACGAGGGTCGGCGCCCAGTAGGGCGCCACATAGTCCGCATGATAGTGGGTCGCCGAACCCACCTCGCGAACCACATGCCCCGCAAGGGCGCGCCTGGCGACTTCGCCGGCCCTTGCCCAAAGGCCGGGCTCTGGGGGACGGGCAAGGGACCCATCGCAGGTGAAGGTGAACTGGCAGCCCGTAGGCCGCGCCGACCCCTGGTAGACCACCCCGCAGACGGACTTGGGATAGCCCGGATGCCGAAGCCGGTTGAGCACCACCTGGGCGACCGCCGACTGGCCGAGATCAGGCTCCCGCGCCGCCTCGTAATAGACAGCCTGGGTCAGGCAGGCGTGGGCCCGCACCCTGTCCTCGCTCGGACCCGCCAGCTGGAAGGGTGGCATCCTCTCCATCGGTTCCCGCGAGATCGGGCGAAGGGCGTTGATCCGCCGGGCCTCGTCGGCGTCCAGCTCAGGGTCGGGCCTGGCGAGGTCGAGGCTCGGCGGGCGGGAGAGGTCGAGGATCTCCCACCCCGGGGTCAGTGCAAACCCGTCGCCCGCCCCGGTCCTGTCTGCTGGATCCGCAAGCGCCCTCAGGGAGGGCGAGAGCGTGGCGAAGCGCACGGCCAGCGCATTTTCCGAGAAGGCCATGGCCACGGACCGGCCGGGGTCCGCCAGATCCACCGAGGGCGCAGGAGCAGGCCCTCGCCCTGCGCCCGCCGCGCCGGGTCCGACGACGCCCAGAAGGGCGATCAGGGCAAGAGTGCGGATGCGTCTCAGGGCCGGGCCTCCGGTGAGCGACCGGCGGGCGTCTAGCACGTTCGTCCCCCCTGATCACGCGCTGTTGTCCGGCGGGCTGGTCCGCCGGCTTGCCAAGGCGGGAACGGAACCTCATATTGGTCTCCGGATATGCTCTTGCTGAGCATAAGATGGGGGAAGCGCCGGGTCCGTCCGGCGACTTCGCCGCCCCTCTAATGCTCAATTTGAGCAAAAGGAGTGCGTCATGACCGCGTCGGGCCCGACCGAAGTTCAGGTCTCCGGATTTACCCCCGAGGTCGAGGCCGCCACCGCGCCGGTCTGGGACAAGGTTCGGCGGCACGTGACCCCTATGGAGTGGCGGCTCCAGGCGCCCCTGATCCACGCCATCAACCAGCTCAAGCGCGAGCGCCGGGCCGTGATCCTGGCGCACAACTACATGACCCCGGACATCTTCCACGGGGTGGGCGACTATGTCGGCGACAGCCTCGGCCTGGCGCGGGAGGCGGCGCGGGCGGACGCCGACGTCATCGTCCAGGCCGGCGTCCACTTCTTGGCGGAGACCTCCAAGATCCTCTCGCCGGAGAAGAAGGTCCTGATTCCGGACCTCAGGGCGGGCTGCAGCCTGGCCGCATCGATCACCGCCGATGACGTCCGGCTCATGCGCCAGCGCTATCCGGGCCTGCCCGTGGTGACCTATGTCAACACCTCTGCGGAGGTGAAGGCCGAAACCGACATATGCTGCACCAGCGCCAACGCCGTCCAGGTGGTGGAGCACGCTGCGCGGGAGTGGGGCGTCGACCGTGTCATCCTGATCCCGGACGAGTTTCTGGCGAGGAACGTCGCCCGCCAGACCTCCGTGGGGATCATCGCCTGGCGAGGCCGCTGCGAGGTTCACGAGCAGTTCACCGTGGAGGACATCCGCGAGATCCGCGAGGCCCACCCCGGCGCCGAGATCCTGGCCCACCCGGAGTGCCCCGCAGAGGTCCTGGCCGAAGCCGACTTCGCCGGCTCGACGGCGGCGATGAACGATTATGTCCTGACCCGCCGGCCCCGGCAGGTGGTGCTGATCACCGAATGCTCCATGGCCGACAATGTGGCGGCGGACGCCGTGGACACCGAGTTCGTCCGGCCCTGCAACCTGTGCCCGCACATGAAGCGGATCACCCTGGAGAACATCCTCCAGGCGCTGGTGGAAGACCGGCACGAGGTCACGGTGGACCCGATCGTCGCCGGTCGGGCCCGCACCGCCGTCCAGCGGATGATAGACATGCCGCCCCCCTCCATCCCGGCCCGCTACGACCTCGTCCGGGCGCGCCACCACGTGGACGTGGAGTTGATCTGAGATGGAGGTCACCGACTTCGACGGCGTCCTGGTGATCGGAGGCGGCCTGGCGGGTCTCTCCGCCGCCCTCGCCGCAGCGCCGCGAAGGGTCCGCCTGATCACGCCGGCGCCCCTGGGAGAGGCCTGCAGCTCCGCCTGGGCGCAGGGCGGGATCGCCGCCGCCCTGGCGGCGGACGATGCGCCGACCCTCCATGCGGCGGACACGCTCGCGGCGGGCGCCGGACTGGTGGAGCCCGATCGCGCCGCCCGTCTGGCGGCGGAAGGCCCTTCTGCAGTCCTGCGACTGGCCGGGCTCGGCGCGCCCTTTGACCGCGACGCCGCCGGCGGCTTCGTTCTCAGCCGCGAGGCCGCCCACGGAAGGGCCCGCGTGGCCCGGGTCGGTGGCGACCAGGCCGGACAGGCCATCATGCAGGCCGTGATCCGGGGGGTAAGGGCGTCCGCCCACATCGAGATCCTCGAAGGCTGGACCCTCGCGGGACTGCTTCAGGATTCCGGCGGAGCGGTCTGCGGGGCCAGGCTGAAGCGGGCTGCGGCCGAGATCGTCCTGCGCGCCCCGGCGGTGATCCTCGCCACCGGCGGGGTCGGCGGTCTGTACGCCGAGACCACCACGCCCGCCGCCCTCATCGGCGAAGGCCTGGCCGCCGCGGCCCTGGCCGGCGCCGTGATCGCCGACCCTGAGTTCGTCCAGTTCCACCCGACCGCCCTGGATATCGGTCGCGATCCCGCCCCCCTGGTCACCGAAGCCCTTCGCGGCGAGGGGGCCTGGCTGGTGAATGGCTCCGGCGACAGGTTCATGACCGGCCTGCATCCCGACGGCGAGCTCGCCCCCCGGGACGTCGTGGCGCGGGCGATCCACGCTGAACGCATGGCGGGGCGCGGCGCCTATCTCGATGCTCGCGCCGCTGTCGGCGCCCACTTCCCGGAGGCCTTTCCGACGGTCTACGCCGCCTGCCGGAGCGCAGGCCTGGACCCCTGCGGCGAGCCGATCCCGGTGGCGCCCGCCTGCCACTACCACATGGGAGGCATCCTCACGGATGCGGAGGGCGCGACCTCCCTCCCCGGGCTTTATGCGGCGGGCGAATGCGCCTCCAGCGGCGTGCACGGGGCCAATCGCCTGGCCTCCAACTCCCTTCTCGAGGCCGCGGTCTTCGGCGCCCGGGCGGGACGGGCCGCCTCCCGTCGGGTGGCCGTCCTGAAGCCTCTGATGCGGACCCCGGGTCTTTCGCGCCTGCCCGGCCCCGACCTCCAGGCCCTGAGGCGGTCCATGACCCGGGAGGCCGGCGTCGTTCGGGATGCGGCCGGGCTCAACCGGCTCCTGTCGCAGGTGGACGCCCTCGCAGGGCGTTTCCCGGACGCAGGTCCGGTGATCGCCGCCCGCCTGATCGCCGAATGCGCCCTGGACAGGCGGGAGAGCCGGGGCGCCCACTTCCGGTCCGATCATCCGTCCCTCGCCGCCGAGGCGTGGCGCACCCTCGTCCGGCTCGAAGCAGGGGCCGTGTCACGGAAGGCGGCGTGACCCTTCAGATTCCCGATCTACTGGTGGAGCCCGTGATCCGAATGGCGCTGACCGAGGATCTCGGACGCGCCGGTGATCTGACCAGCCTCGCCTGCGTGGCGCCGGACGCCCGGCTCCGGGTCTCATGGACGGCCCGCCAGCCCGGCGTTCTGGCCGGCCTGGCCTGCGCCCGGCTGGCGCTCCACGCCCTGGCGCCGGACGCGCGCTTCGAGACTCTCGTGGAGGATGGCCAGCGGGTCGGAGCCGGACAGGCCCTCGCCCGGGCGGACGCTCCTGCGAGGGCGATCCTGTCCTCGGAGCGGACCGGGCTGAACCTCATGGGCCGGCTCTCGGGCATCGCCACCCTGACCCGGGCCTATGTGGATGCGGTGGCCGGAACCGGGGCCCGGATCACCGACACCCGCAAGACCACGCCGGGGCTGCGCCACCTGGAGAAGTACGCCGTGCGGTGCGGCGGCGGGGTGAATCACCGGTTCGGACTCGATGACGCCATCCTCATCAAGGACAACCATGTCGCGGCCTGCGGCGGCGTTCGACCCGCCCTGGAGCGGGCGCGCGCGGCGGCCGGTCACCTGGTGAAGATCGAACTTGAGGTCGACAGCCTGGACCAGCTGCGAGAGGCCCTGCCCCTCGCGCCAGACGTCATCATGCTGGACAATTTCAGCCTCGAGGACCTGCGGGCCGCCGTCGCCCTCGCGGCGGGCAGGGTGATCCTGGAGGCGTCCGGCGGAGTCCGTCTTGAGACGGTGCGCGGCATTGCCGAGACAGGAGTCCAGGTGATCAGCGTCGGCGCCCTGACCCATTCGGCGCCCGGTCTCGACATCGGCCTCGACGCCGACTGATCCGGTCGGCTCAGGCGGCCGGGACCGCCGGGACGGCCTCACCGGACTGCATCGCGCCGGCGTTGGTCAGCGGAGCGTCGACCACGTCCACGGGCGCATCGGACGGACCGGACACCAGCCTGGCCTCGGACAGACGCAGATCGCCATCTTCGGCGGAAGCCGGAGCCTGGTCAGCGGCCGCAAGGCCGGGCCGGCCAGGCTTGTAGAAGATGTGAAGGCCGATCTGGGCGACCTGGCGAAGGTCACGGCTCCAGTCCGGGGAGACATGCACCGTATGGAAGTGGGTGGCGTCGCCCACAGCGGTCATGGCGGCGCCGGCCAGCGCCCGGCTGGCGATGCGCCGCGCCTGCGCCCAGGCCCTGGCCTCCCGCATGCGGTTCATGGATCCGTCACAGGTAAAGGAGAACTGGCAGCCATCCGACCTCGAGGCGCCCTGGAACACGACGCCGCAGATCGACTTCGGAAAGCCATCCTTGCGGACCCGGTTGAGCACAACCTGGGCGACCGCCGCCTGCCCGGCCGGGCTTTCCCCCCGGGCTTCGAAGTAGATCGCCTGGGTCAGGCATTCGAGTTCCCGCGCAGCGCGGGAAGTCCGCCCCCGAGCGGGAATGTCGTCAGCCGCCGACGGATCGCGGAGATCTGGACCCGAGCCCAGCCCTGCAAGCTCGTGAAGCTGACGCTCGAGGATGACCTCGGGTCGGGAAGACCCTTCCCCGGCCCGCAGCCCGACCAGGTAGATCGCTCCGAGGGCCGTTCCAAGAGCTGCGCCCAGGAGAACGGCGTTTATGACTGCGCGTCGCGGGACGCGCGCCTGTAGCGATTCCGACAATGAAGGTTTCCCGTGTGGCGAGGGCGAACAACCCCCAGACAGCTGTGTCGGTCCCGGATTCCGCGATTTCTGGCGGAGAGACCAACCTGCCCGTCTCCTACACGTCGGAGCTCGGACAATGGCGAACGTGGAGAGGGTATGGCGCGCTGTAAACAGATTCGCAAGTCTTTATTGCGCTGCAGCATAAGCTGCGTCCTTGACTTCGGGGTCCGCCACTGCTCCTCCGGCGCTGCGAAACGCGGCCGCCGAGGGTCCCGCTGCGGAATTCGGCGCGCCTTCCGGACGGAAGGATTCCGCCCGACAGACAAGAGGTCCTGAAGAACGCCATGTTCAAGGTCGTCGCCCTGTTTTTCACCGTCCTTCTTGGAATGACCGGTTCCGCCGCCCTGGCGGCCGAGGCGCGGGTCGACGCCAACCGGGTGATGGGCGACCCAAGGGCGCCGGTGCTCGTGGAGGAGTTCGCCTCGCTCACCTGCGGTCATTGCGGCCGGTTCGCCAATGAGGTCTTCCCGACCTTCAAGGCCCGTTACATCGACACGGGAAAGGCGCGTTTCGTGCTTCGGCCCGTCCTCACGCCGCCGCAGAACGTGGCGGCGGCGGGCTTCCTGCTGGCGCGGTGCGCCGGCCCCGAAGGGTATTACCCGGTCATCAAGGGTTTCTTTCGCAGGCAGGAAGAGATGTTCCGCACCGGAGACGCCCGCGCGGCCCTGATCGCCTCGGCGGCGGAGGGCGGGGTCACCGGACCCGCAGTCAACGCCTGCCTTGCGGACGCCGCCGGTCAGGCCGCCCTCGACGCCGAGCTGGAGATCGGCAAGACGCGCGGCGTGGAAAGCACGCCGACCTTCTTTTTCAACGGGGTCAAGGTGAAGGCGGGCGAGATGTCCATTGGCGAGATTGACGCCGCCTACGAAGCCGCCCTGAAGGCCCGCCGCGGGCGCTGACTTTCGGCTCGGGCGGACTGGCGCAGGGCGCGCCTCGCCCTTACTCTCCTTCCATGCCTCAAGCTTCACCCCCGGGACTCGCCGACGCCTCGGCGGTCTTCGCCTTCGACGCCGCCGCTGCGGACATGGCCTGGCGGCCGCACCGCCCGGACCGGCCGGAGAAGTCGGAGGGCGGCCGCCGTTTCCGGCTGGTCTCGGACTATGCGCCCGCGGGTGACCAGCCGACGGCCATCGCCGAGCTCGTCGCCGGACTGGAGGGACGGGAGCATGACCAGGTGCTGCTGGGCGTCACCGGCTCCGGCAAGACCTTCACCATGGCCAAGGTCATCGAGGAAACCCAGCGACCGGCGCTGATCCTGGCGCCGAACAAGACCCTGGCCGCCCAGCTCTACAGCGAGTTCCGGAGCTTCTTCCCGGACAACGCCGTGGAGTTCTTCGTCTCCTACTACGACTACTACCAGCCGGAGGCCTACGTGCCCCGGACCGACACCTACATCGAGAAGGACTCCTCGATAAACGAGCAGATCGACCGGATGCGCCACTCGGCCACCCGGGCGATCCTCGAGCGCGACGACGTCATCGTCGTGGCCTCGGTCTCCTGCATCTACGGCATCGGCTCGGTGGAGACCTACACCGCCATGACCTTCAGCCTGAAGGTGGGAGAGCGGATCGATGAGAAGAAGCTGATGGCCGACCTCGTGGCCCAGCAGTACCGGCGGAACGACCAGGCCTTCGAGCGCGGGACCTTCCGGCGGCGCGGCGACACCCTGGAAATCTTCCCCGCCCACTACGAGGACCGGGCCTGGCGGATCAGCCTTTTCGGCGATGAGATCGAGGCCATCACCGAGTTCGATCCCCTGACCGGCAAGCGCACCGCCGACCTGCCGGCCGTGAAGATCTACGCCAACAGCCACTACGTGACCCCCCGGCCGACCCTGAACCAGGCCATGAACCAGATCCGCGCCGAGCTGAAGGAGCGGCTCGACTGGCTGGTGGCCAACGGCAAGCTGCTGGAGGCCCAGCGCCTGGAGCAGAGGACCACCTTCGACCTGGAGATGATCCAGGCCACGGGCTCCTGCGCCGGCATCGAGAACTATTCCCGGTATCTCACGGGGCGCCGGCCCGGCGAACCTCCGCCCACCTTCTTCGAGTACATCCCCGACAACGCCCTCCTCTTCGTCGACGAGAGCCACCAGACCATCCCGCAGATCGGGGCCATGTTCCGGGGCGACTTCCGCCGCAAGTTCACCCTGGCCGAGTACGGGTTCCGCCTGCCCTCCTGCATGGACAACCGCCCCCTCAAGTTCGAGGAGTGGGACGCCATGCGGCCCGCCACGGTCAGCGTGTCGGCCACGCCGGGACCCTGGGAAATGGAGAAGACCGGCGGCGTCTTCGCCGAACAGGTGATCCGCCCGACCGGCCTGATCGACCCGCCGGTGGAGATCCGCCCGGTGGCGAAGGACGGCTTCTCCCAGGTCGACGACGTCATCGACCAGGTCCGCCAGACCACGGCCAAGGGCTACCGCACCCTGGTCACCGTCCTGACCAAGAAGATGGCCGAGGACCTGACCGAGTACATGCACGAGCAGGGCCTGCGGGTCCGCTACATGCACTCCGACGTCGACACCCTGGAGCGCATCGAGATCATCCGCGACCTGCGTCTCGGCGCCTTCGACGTCCTGATCGGGATCAACCTCCTGCGCGAGGGCCTGGACATTCCCGAGTGCGGGCTCGTCGCCATCCTCGACGCCGACAAGGAGGGCTTCCTGCGCTCCGAGACCAGCCTGATCCAGACCATCGGCCGGGCGGCGCGGAACGTCGACGGTCGGGTCATCCTCTACGCCGACCAGGTCACAGGCTCCATGGAGCGGGCCATGGCGGAGACCCGTCGGCGGCGCGAGAAGCAGAGCGCCTGGAACGAGGCCCATGGCGTGACGCCGGAAAGCGTGCGCAGCCAGATCAAGGAGATCCTCGCCAGCCCCTACGAGAAGGACCGCGTCACCGTGCCCGCCGGCGTGGCGGAGGACGGCGCCCAACCCTTCCTGGGCGACAATTTCAAGGCCACGCTCAAGGACCTCGAGGCCCGGATGCGCCAGGCCGCCGCCGACCTGGAGTTCGAGACCGCCGCCCGCCTGCGCGACGAGATCAAGCGCCTGAAGCTGCTGGACCTGGAGTTCGCGGCGGACGCCCTGGTCTCCGGGGAGGGCGAGGATGGATCGGGCGCGGCGCGCAGCGCAGCGAAGTCGCTGCGGGCGGAAAGCCGCGCCGAGGCGGCCGCCGAGCGCCGGCGTCCCCGGCGCCGCTGAGGCGCCGGCTCAGTCGAGGAGGGACCGGTAGGCCTCGCTCCGTTTCAGCCAGGCGGCGGCGTAGCTGCAGACGGGCGTGATCTTCAGCCCCCGCGCCCGGATGTCGGCGGAGAGGGCCTCCATCAGCCGGCCTGAGGCGCCCGTGCCGCGAAGGGCGGGCGGGCTCTCCACGTGGTCGATGATGATGCGGTCGCCGGCGCGCCGGTAGTCCGCGAAGGAGGTCAGGCCCTGTTCGACCATCTCGAACCGGGCCCCGGTGTCTTTGAGAGCGGTGGTCATGGCGGCAGGCTAGGACAAATCCCCCGCCGGCGCATCCGGTTCCTGGGTCCCGGCGGCCCCGGAGGACGGCGGCGGCTCGGAAGCCCCCCTCCGGCCCGCTGCGCGGTCCACCTACCCCTGAAAGGGGGAGGAATTACAATGCCTTAAGTGCTCACCATCCGAGGGAGCTCCCGGCGAAGCCGGGTGAGGGGGGCAACCGCAACCCGCCCCCCTAGAACAACTCCACCGCCATGGCCGTCGCCTCGCCGCCGCCGATGCAGAGGCTGGCGAGGCCGCGCCGGCCGCCCCGGGCCTGGAGGGCGGCGAGGAGGGTCGCGAGGATGCGGGCGCCGGAGGCTCCGATGGGATGGCCGAGGGCGCAGGCCCCGCCGTTGACGTTCAACTTCTCGTCCGGGATGTCGAGCTCTCGGGCCGCCAGCATGGCGACGACGGCGAAGGCTTCATTGACCTCGAAGAGGTCCACCTGGTCGGCCGTCCAACCGGCCCTGGCCAGGGCCCTGCGCATGGCCGGTCCCGGCGCCGTGGCGAACCTCGCCGGCTCCTGCGCATGGGCGGCGTGGGCGACGATCCGGGCGACCGGGCTGAGGCCAAGCCGTTCCGCCATCGAGGCGCGGGTCAGGACAAGGGCCGCCGCCCCATCCGAGATCGAACTTGCATTGGCGGCGGTGATCGCCCCGTCCTTCGCGAAGGCGGGCTTCAGGGACGGGATCCGGGACGGGTCCGCCCGGCCGGGCTGTTCGTCCTCCCGCACAGTCTCGGTTCCCTTGCGGCCGGCGACCTCCACCGCGACCATCTCCTGCGCGAAGGCGCCGGAGGCCTGGGCGGCCCGGGCCCTCTCGAGGGAGCGGATGGCGTAGGCGTCCATGGCCTCGCGGCCCACCTGATGGGCGCGGGCGGTCTCCTCGGCGAAGGAGCCCATCAGCCGGCCCGGCTCATAGGCGTCCTCCAGGCCGTCCAGGTACATGGAGTCCGAGACCACGTCGTGTCCGATCCGGGCGCCGCCGCGGTGCTTGGCCAGCAGGTAGGGGGCGTTGGTCATGCTCTCCATCCCGCCGGCGACGACAATATCCGCGGACCCCGCCGCCAGGGCGTCGTGGGCCAGGATGGCGGCCTGCATGCCCGAACCGCACATCTTGTTCACGGTGGTCCCCTCGCAGGCGAGGGACAGCCCCGCGCCCAGGGCCGCCTGGCGCGCCGGCGCCGGGCCCAGCCCGCCCGGCTGGACGCAGCCCGTGTAGATCTGCCCGACGGCGGCGGAGTCGACGCCGGCCCGCTCCACGGCGGCGCGGACGGCGGCGGCGCCGAGGTCGGTGGCCCGGGCGCCGGAGAGGACGCCCTGAAAGCCGCCCATGGGCGTGCGGGCGTAGGCGGCGATGACGACGGGATCGGAGGTCTGGATCATGTCGTCTTCTACCAGAGGCCCCGGCGCGGCGGGAACCGGGGGATTTGGTCCCTGTGGCCGGACGCGCCATATTGACCCTGAAGCCGGAGAGGAAACATGGGCGTCGGAGAGTTCCTGATCACCCTGCTGGCAGGGGTCGGCCAGCTTGTCGGCATCCGGGCGGGGACGGAGCAGCCCCCTTACGAGGTGGTGGGCCGGGTCGGCGAGGCCGAGATCCGCCGATACGCCCCTCAGATCGCGGCCGAGACCCTGGTGGATGGGCCAGTCGAATCCGCCCGGAACGAGGGCTTCCGGCGTGTCGCCGGATACATCTTCGGTGATAACACGACCAAGGCCTCGGTGGCCATGACCGCCCCGGTCGTCCAGAGCCGGGAAGCCGCGGGCGGGTCGAAGTCCATCGCCATG
The DNA here is from genome assembly GCA_046092925.1 of Phenylobacterium sp. Classification (GTDB taxonomy): domain Bacteria; phylum Pseudomonadota; class Alphaproteobacteria; order Caulobacterales; family Caulobacteraceae; genus Phenylobacterium. Next base: position 14,916 of record JBJTEN010000031.1, read on the forward strand.
ACCGCCCCGGTCGTCCAGTCCCGGGCGGCAAGAAGCGAGACCATCTCCATGACCTCGCCTGTCGTCCAGAGGGCGGCGGGCGCCGAGACCTGGTCCATCCAGTTCATCATGCCGTCCAGGTACAACCTGGCCACCCTGCCCCAGCCCAACGACCCGCGTGTCCGCCTCGTCGAGAGTCCGGCGCGGACCTTTGCCGTGGTGCGGTTCTCGGGCCTGGGACATCAGGAGGCGGTGGCCAAGCATGAGCAGGTCCTCGACGCCGCCCTGGCGGGCTCGTCCTGGCGCGCCTCGGGCGAGGCTGTGACTTGGTACTACGATCCGCCCTGGACCCTGCCCTTCGTGCGCCGCAACGAGGTGGCGCGGCCGGTGGAGCCGGCTACTTCAGCGCCGACGCAATGAAGCCGCCGCCGAGGACCCGGTCAGGGTCTTCCGGCGCGTAGAGGACGCAGGCCTGGCCGGGGGAGACCCCGTACTCCGGCGTTTCGAAGATCACCCGGGCCTCGCCCGCCTCCAGACCCAGCCGGGCCGCCACCGGCTAGGCGGTCGACCGGACCCGGGCGAGGACCGGCCGGCCCCTTGCCGCAGCAGCGTCCAGCCCGACCTCGTCGCCCAGCCAGTTGATTTCCTTGAGCGACACCGCCCGTACAGCCAGGGCCTCGCGCGGGCCGACCAGGACCCGGCGGGCCTCCGCATCGATGCCGACCACGTAGAGCGGATCGCCGACGGCGACGTTGAGGCCGCGCCTCTGGCCGATGGTGTAGCGGGTCACCCCCTCGTGCCGCCCGAGGAC
>JBJTEN010000032.1:0-4130 GCA_046092925.1 Phenylobacterium sp.
GCCGCGAGCGCAGCCTCCAGCCCGCGCTCGGGCCGGACGGCCCGAACCCGGCGGGCGCTGGAACAGGCCGTGCGCGACCGCGAGAGCCTGGGTCGTGAGGCCGCCCCTGAAGCCCAGGCGGCGGCGCAACGCCTCATCGAGGCGGAGGCCGCGCTCGCGGCGGCGCGCATCGCCCTGCAGGCGGCCGAAGACGCCCGCACCCTCGCCGCCGCCGCGGAATCGGAAGCCCAGGTCGCGGCGCGGGAGGTGCGGTCGCGCCTGGACTCCGCAGAGGCCGAGGCCCGCGGACTGATCCGGCTTCTGGCCGGCGGAGATCAGGCGGGTTTTCCGCCGGCCGTCGACAGCGTCCGGCCCGAGCGCGGGCTGGAGGCTGCGCTCGCGGCGGCCCTGGGGGATGATCTCGACGCCGCCCTCGATCCCCGGGCCCCGGCCTTCTGGCAAGGAGCGCAGAGCCCTGAGATCGCCTTGCCGCCCGGCGCGCAGCCCCTGGCGGACCGCGTGGACGCCCCGGAGGCGCTGGCCGCCCGGCTCGCCCTGGTCGGCCTGGTGGAGCGATCGGAAGGCGACCGGCTCGCCGCAGGCCTCGCGCCCGGCGTCCGGCTGGTTTCCCTGGAGGGAGACCTCTGGCGATGGGATGGCTTCGTGGCGCGTGCGAACGCCCCTCGCGCAGCGGCCGTGCGCATGGCCCAGCGCGGCCGGCTGGCGGAACTGGAGACCCTTCTCGACGGCCTGCGCCCCGACGCGCAGGCGGCGACCGCCGCCCTGGCGTCGGCGGCCGGGGCTTTGGCGGAGGCGGACGCCCGTCTGAAGGCCGCCCGGGCCGGCCCCCCCGCCGCGGAGCAGGCCGTCGCCGAGGCCCGCCGGGTGCACGAACGCCACGACCGCGAAGCGGCCCGGCAGGAGGCTCAGAAGCAGTCGCTCGACGAGCTCATCCGTCGCTTCGAGGCGGATCTCGCGGAAAGCGAGGCCGCCCTGCACGCCGTGGAGAGCGAGGTCGCCGCAGCCGAGGGCGACCGCGATCTGGCGACCCAGCTGGACGCCGCCAGGGCGCTTGCGCCGCCGGCTGTCGAGGCTGCGGCCCGGGCGCGCGCCACTCTCGACACCGAGGTGCGCGAGCGGGAAGGCCGGATTCGTCAGGTCGAGCGCCTGAAGGCGGACCGGGAGGACTGGCGCCATAGGGCGGCAGCGGCCGCGCAGCGCCTTGATCGCCTGGCGACGGAACGGACAGCCGCCCTCGCCGCCCTTGACGCGGCGCGGGCCAAGCCCCTGACCCACGCCGACCGCCTGCAGGCCCTGCTGAGCGAGCTCTCCGCCGCAGAGGCGCGCCGCGCCGCGACTTCCGACGCCCTCGCTGCGGCGGAGGCGGAACGGGCGGAGGCGACGCGCGAGGTCCGCGCGGCGGAGGCCGCCGCCTCTGAGGTCCGGGAGCGCAGGGCGGGCCTCGACGCCCGACTGGAGTCCGCCCGGGAACGGCTTGACGAGGTTGCGGCGCAGATCCGCGAAACCGCGCGCCTGGAGCCCGAGGATCTGGCGCGGTCCCTGGCGGACGAGGCCGTCGCCATTCCCGCCGAGGCGGGAGGGATCGAAGCGCACCTCTACAATCTTGAGCGCCAGCGGGAAGCTCTGGGGGCGGTGAATCTCAGGGCCGAGGAGGAGGCTCGGGAGTATGCCGCAAGGCTCGAGACCCTCAGGGCCGAGGAGGCGGATCTCACCGGCGCCATCGCCCGCCTTCGCCTGGGAATCGATGAGCTCAACGGCGAAGGCCGCGAGCGCCTGCTGGCCGCCTTCGACGTCATCAATGGCCACTTCAAGGCCCTCTTTCAGGCCCTTTTCGAGGGCGGAGAGGCTGAACTGCGACTGGTGGAGTCCGACGATCCCCTCGAGGCGGGTCTTGAAATCTTCGCCTGTCCGCCGGGCAAGCGACTGGCCGCCATGAGCCTGATGAGCGGCGGAGAGCAGGCCCTGACCGCCTGCGCCCTGATCTTCGCCGTCTTCCTGGCCAACCCCGCGCCCATCTGTGTTCTGGACGAGGTCGACGCCCCCCTGGATGACGCCAATGTCGACCGCTTCTGCAACATGCTGGACGAGATGCGGCGACGCACCCGGACCCGTTTCATCGCCATCACCCACAACCCCGTCACCATGGCGCGGATGGACCGCCTGTTCGGGGTGACCATGGCTGAGCGGGGCGTCTCGCAGCTGGTTTCCGTCGACCTGCGACAGGCCGAGGCCCTGGCCGCCGAGTAGCGGGCCGACGGGAATCCCGCAGGGTCCGGAGAGGCCTGGAGCGCCAGGGCCTTCCAGGGCAATCTTTTCCTTTTATTTCAATAAGTTAAAACGCGTCCGGCCAGCCTTGACGCACTGCAACCGCTTCTATAGGTTCCGGCCCGAAATCCAGCCCGGGGTCCTGGTCTTCGCCAGGGCCGTCAGACCGTGTGACCCATGCCAGGATCGGATCCCTCGCGGGAAGAGGCTCTCCGTCGACTCGACGAGACGGCCGCGGCCCTCGAAGCGCGCACCACGCGGGAGTCGCCGGACCACGGCGCTCAGGCGGCGAGCTATGGATACCGGATCATGGCCCTGCTGCTTGGCGGGGTGTTCGTGGGGATCGGTTTCGGGGCGGCCCTCGACGTTTTCGTCGGGACCGCGCCCTGGGGGATGATCGTCGGGGTCCTGGGGGGCTTCGTCATCTCGATCTGGATGGCCGTTCGGTCGGCCAGGATTTACAGCGCCGTGGCGGCGCGCGAGTGGGGTCCCCCCCGGGACCTGCCTGACGACGCCACGGACCGCGACGATTGAAGGAGCTCGAGGCGGCATGGCCAGCCCGATGGAACAGTTCGAGATCCACAAGGGACTGCAGCTGCCGACCGTGCCGCTGCCCGGGAATCTTTCGATCGATCTTTCGCTGAACAACTCCATCATGGCCATGCTGATCGCAGCCGGTCTGGTGATCGCCTTCTTCGCCATCGCCACAAGCCGGGCGGCGGTGGTGCCCGGCCGGACTCAGCTGATCGCCGAGGGGCTCTTCGGCTATATCGACGACCTGGCGGCGGGGATTATCGGTCCCGAGTCCCGGAAGTTCTTTCCCTACGTGTTCTCGATCTTCCTGTTCGTGCTGACCATGAACATGCTGGGCATGTTCCTGGCCTTCACGGCCACCTCCCAGCTGGCGGTGACCGTGACCCTGGCGCTGATGACCTTCTTCCTGGTTCTCGTGGTCGGCTTCATCCGCAACGGCGCGAAGATGTACAAGCTGTTCGTGCCGTCCGGCGTGCCCTGGTACATGCTGCTGCTGGTCACGCCGATCGAGATCATCTCCTTTTTCCTGAGGCCGGTGACCCTCGCGCTCCGACTTTTCGGCAACATGCTGGGCGGCCACGTGGCCCTGAAGGTCTTCGCCGGCTTTGTCCCCACCCTCGCTGCGCTGGGCGCAGTCGGGATCGTCGGGGCCATCCTGCCGCTGGCGGGCGTGGTGGCGCTGACCGCCCTGGAGTTCCTCGTGGCCTTCCTTCAGGCCTTCGTCTTTGCGGTTCTGACCTGCGTCTACCTGAACGACGTGGTCAACCTCGGCGATCATCACTGATCCCCGGGTCCATCCTTCACCCCTTTCCAACACTCAAGCAGGACCAAAATCATGGAAGCGGAAGCGGCTAAGTTCATCGGCGCGGGTCTGGCGACCCTCGGCATGATCGGCGCGGGCATCGGCGTCGGCACCATCTTCGGGCACTTCCTTGCGGGCGCGACCCGCAACCCGTCGGCGGCCGGCGGCCAGTTCACCAACCTCATCCTCGGCGCCGCCCTGACCGAAGCTCTGGGCATCCTGGCCTTCGTTCTGGGCCTCCTGATCCTGTTCAGCTGACTTCAACTGATCCTGCGTCGCCCCTGTCCCGGCTCAGGCCGGGGCGGCGGTTCCGCATCCTGAGGACGTCGTAGCCAGATGGCCGCCGAAGACACTCTGACCGCCCCCGGCGCTGCGCCTGCAGCCCTGGAAGGCGCGCATGCCGGAACCGCGCCCGCGCCGTGGCGGCTGCAGCCAAGACCAAGGCGCACGCGGAGTTCGCCGCCCGCCAGGCCGAGGCCGACGCGCGCATCGCCGAGGACCTCGCCGCCGCCGAGACCCGCATCCGGCC
>JBJTEN010000033.1:0-5253 GCA_046092925.1 Phenylobacterium sp.
CCAACATCCGCATCGCCTTCGCCAGCGACGACGCCAAGGAGGCCCGCCAGGCCTTCTTCGAGAAGCGCAAGCCGGTCTTCAAGGGCCGGTAGACCCCTACTTGCGGCCCTTGCGCCCGCTGGACAGGGCGGCGACGGGGTCGGCGTCCGCCGGCAGGCCGGACTTCGAGGCGGCGAGGACCAGGGCGTCCTTCTGGAAGCGGAAGGCGTCGACGGAGAGGTAGCCGCCGGAGCCGGCGGAGCGGGAGACGACGATCACCTCGGGCCGTCCGTCGCGGTCGATGTCCGCGAACTTCAGGGCCTCCAGCCTTCCGTCCCGGGGGCGGACGGCGCCCGCCGCGAAGGCGTCGAAGGGGAAGGACGGGTCGCCGGCCTTGTAGAGGCGCAGGGCGTAGCTGCCGATGCTGCGGGGCTCGCCCTCGCCCTCGTCGGCCACGGCGTTCACCCCGAGGATCGCGTCGGACCCGTTTAGGACGATCCGGTTGAGGTCGGCGGCGACGGCCGGCGCAGCGGCGGCGAGGGCGGCGGCGAAGAGGGCGGTCCTGAGCATTGCAGGGTCTCTCCAGGGAGTTCAGCCGGCGCGGTCCGCCGCTCCGTAGGTCAGGGCGACGAAGACGTCCTCCAGGCTCGGGTCCTCGGTGGCGACGTCGCGGACCGACAGGCCGGCGGCGCGGACGGCGGCCAGAACCTGCTCGACACTGGACTCCCCGGTCCGATAGGTCACGGCGAAGGCGCCCCCCGGCCGCAGGCGGGTCTCGAAGCCCGCCAGGGACGGCGCGGCCTCGACCGGGACCTCCGGGGTCACGACCACGGCGCGGGTGTCGATCCGCCCGAGGAGGTCGCCGGTGGCCTCGCACGCCACCACCTCGCCCTTGTTGATGATAGCGATCCGGTCGCAGAGCTCCTGGGCTTCCTCGAGGTAGTGGGTGGTCAGGACGATGGTCACGCCCTTCCGGTTCAGTTCGACCACATAGCGCCAGAGCTGGCGGCGCAGCTCCACGTCCACGCCGGCGGTGGGCTCGTCGAGGATCAGGACGGGCGGGTTATGGGTCATGGCCTTGGCGACCATCAGGCGCCGCTTCATGCCGCCGGAGAGCTGGCGCACATAGGCCTCGGCCTTGTCGGCGAGGCCCAGGGCGGTGAGCAGCTCCATGGACCGGCGCTCCTTCCGGGGGACGCCGTACATGCCGGCCTGGACCTCGAGGGATTCCCGGGGCGTGAAGAAGGGGTCCGCGGCGATCTCCTGGGGCACCACCCCGATGGCGGCCCGGGCGTCCCGCGGGCGCTCGTCGATATCCCGGCCCCAGATCTTCACCGTCCCTGAGGTCTTCCGCACCAGGCCGGCCAGGATGTTGATGAAGGTCGACTTGCCCGCCCCGTTCGGACCCAGGAGGCCGAAGACCGAGCCCCGAGGCACCAGGAGGTCGACACCCTTGAGGGCCTTCATCTCTGGCGTGGTCTTGGTCGCCGCATAGGTCTTGACTACGTTCCGGGCCTCAATGGCGTAGTCGGGCAGGCTCATGGCGTCTCCGGGGGCTGCCGCGCATTGACGGGCCAAGGCGGGCTCGCATACCTAGAGCCTGCCCGGGCCGCCGCCAAGCGCCCCGGCGAGGGAGACCCCTTCCATGGCCCGCAAGACCATCTCCGCCGCCCCGTCCGCCGCGCCCGAGCCGGAGATCGTGCGCGTCCATGCTCACCGCGTGGCCTGTGACGGCGTCGGCGGCGCCCTGGGCCACCCGCGCGTCTATCTCGACCTCGGCGTCGACGGGACGGTGGACTGCCCCTACTGCGACCGCCGGTTCGTCCTGGACCCGGGTCATGGCGACGGCGCGCCCGGCGTCTACGAGGTCTCGGGCGGTCACTGACGCGCCAACCGAGGATCGACCGGCCCGTCGCCGCCCTCTAGGATGGGGGCCATGAGCGACGCCCGCCTCCGCCTCTATCTTGTCGACGGCTCCGGTTTCATCTTCCGGGCCTTCCACGCCCTGCCGCCCCTCACGCGAAAGTCCGACGGCCTGCCGATCGGCGCCGTGTCCGGCTTCTGCAACATGCTGTGGAAGCTGCTGGTGGACATGAAGGCCCAGCCGGACGCGCCGACCCACCTGGCGGTGGTCTTCGACCATTCCGAGAAGACCTTCCGGAACAAGATCTACCCTGAATACAAGGCCCATCGCCCGCCGGCGCCCGAGGACCTGGTCCCCCAGTTTCCCCTGGTGCGCGAGGCCACCCGCGCCTTTGGCGTCCACGCCCTGGAGCAGCCGGGATTCGAGGCCGACGACCTGATCGCCGCCTACGCGCGCCAGGTCCGCGAGGCCGGCGGCGAGGTGACCATCATCTCCTCGGACAAGGACCTGATGCAGCTGGTGGGTGCGCGGGTGACCATGCTCGACACCATGAAGAACGTCCGGATCGGCCCCGAGCAGGTGGTCGAGAAGTTCGGCGTCCCGCCGGACAAGGTGGTCGAGGTCCAGGCCCTCTGCGGCGACCCTGTCGACAACGTGCCGGGCGCCCCGGGCATCGGGGTCAAGACCGCGGCCCTCCTGATCAACGAGTACGGCGACCTGGAGACCCTCCTTGCCCGGGCCGGCGAGATCCGCCAGGAGAAGCGCCGGCAGATCCTGCTGGAGCACGCCGAGCAGATCCGCCTGTCCCGCCGCCTCGTCCAGCTGGACGACCAGGCGCCCCTGCCCTCGGCCCTCGAGGAGCTGGCGGTGGCCGATCCCGATCCGGACGCCCTGGCCGCCTTCCTGCAGGAGATGGAGCTCAACACCCTGGGTCGCCGGGTGGCCGGGGCGCACCTCGCGGCCCGCGCCCAGGCCCCCGCCGACCAGACGGCGGGCGCCGAGCCCCTCGACACCGCCGCCTATGCCTGCGTGCGCGACCTGCCCACCCTCGACGTCTGGATCGCCAGGGCCCGGGCAGCCGGCGTCATCTCCTTCGACACCGAGACCGACGCCCTCGGCTCGGCCACGGCGGGCCTGGTGGGCGTCTCCCTGGCCGTCGGCCCGGGAGAGGCCTGCTACATCCCCCTCGCCCACGAGGCGGAGCCGGGCCTCGCCCTCGACGCCCCCGGCGACCTCACCCAGATCCCCCTCGCCGACGCCCTCGACCGGCTCCGGCCGCTCCTGGAGGACCCCTCTGTCCTGAAGGTCGGCCAGAACGCCAAGTATGACCTGGGGGTCCTGTCGCGCTACGGGATCCGCGTGGCGCCCATCGAGGACACCATGCTGATCAGCTACGTCCTGGAGGGCGGGCTGCACGGCCACGGCATGGACGAGCTGTCGCGCCTGCACCTCGGCCACAGCCCCATTCCCTTCAAGCAGGTGGCGGGGACCGGCAAGGCCCAGAAGAGTTTCCGGCACGTGGCCCTCGAGCCGGCGACCGCCTACGCCGCCGAGGACGCCGACGTGACCCTGCGCCTCTACCGGGTCCTGCGACCGCGCCTGCGGCGCGAGGGGCTGCTGACCGTCTACGAGACCCTGGAGCGGCCCATGCCGCCGGTTCTGGCGGCGATGGAGAACGCCGGGGTGCGGGTTGATCCCGACCGACTGCGCCGGCTGTCCAACGACTTCTCCGTCCGGATGGGCGAGCTGGAGGCCGAGGCCCACCGGCTGGCCGGACATCCCTTCAACCTCGGCAGCCCCAAGCAGGTGGGCGAGGTGCTGTACGGCCAGATGGGCCTGGAATCCCGGCGGACCACCGCCACCGGCGCGCAAGGGACCGACGCCTCGGTCCTCGAGGAACTGGCGGCCGAGGGCCACGAACTGCCCAGGGTCCTGCTCGACTGGCGACAGCTGTCAAAGCTCAAGGGCACCTATACCGACGCCCTGGCCGCGGCCATCGCCCCCGCCACGGGCCGGGTCCACACCTCCTATGCTCTCGCCTCCACCACCACGGGCCGGCTGTCCTCCACCGACCCCAACCTCCAGAACATCCCGGTCCGGACGGAGGAGGGGCGCAAGATCCGCCAGGCCTTCGTCGCGGATCCCGGCCATGTCCTGATCAGCGCCGACTACAGCCAGATCGAGCTGCGCCTGCTGGCCCATGTGGGCGACATCCCCCAGCTGAAGGACGCCTTCGCCAAGGGGATGGACATCCACGCCATGACCGCCTCGGAGGTCTTCGGCGTTCCCATAGAGGGCATGCCGGCCGAAACCCGCCGCCGGGCCAAGGCGATCAACTTCGGCATCGTCTACGGCATCTCGGCCTTTGGCCTGGCCGCCCAGCTGTCGATCCCCCGGGACGAGGCCGCGGACTATATCCGCACCTATTTCGAGCGCTTTCCGGGCATCCGCGCCTATATGGACCAGGCCCGGGAGACGGCCCGGCGGCAGGGCTATGTCACCACCCTGTTCGGGCGGCGCGTGCACATCCCGGCGGTCCACGCCCGCAGCCAGGCGGAGCGCGCCTTCGGCGACCGGGCGGCCATCAACGCCCCCCTCCAGGGCGCCTCGGCGGACATCATCCGGCGGGCCATGATCCGCATGCCCGGCGAGCTCGCCGCCGCCGGCCTGAAGACCCGCATGCTGTTGCAGGTCCATGACGAACTGATCTTCGAGGCGCCCGAGGCCGAGGCCGCAACCGCCCCCGAGGTTATCCGCCGGGTCATGGCCTCAGCTCCCCTTCCGGCCGTGGCGCTGAGCGTGCCCCTGCTGGTCGACGTCCGCGCCGCCGCCAACTGGGATGACGCGCATTGATCCGGTATCGTCATACGCCTGACGCGCGCACCGGGTCTGCTCCGGGGGCTTGCCTGACCCCAGCCCTGCGGAACCTCGCCATGCTCCGGAATTCCCTTCTCCCGGCCGTCCTGGGACTGGCGCTCGCCGTCCCCGCGGCGGCCCACGAAACCGGGGCGACTCACGCCCCCCACGGCGACGGGCGGGCCTGGCTGGCCGGTGATCACCATTTCCACTCCCAGTTCAGCGTCGACTGGAAGCCCGGCCCTGACCCGTCGGCGCCCCCCGAGCCCGTGATCGGGGGAGACTCAAGCAACACCATCCCGACCAACGCCCGCATGGCGCGGAAATTCGGCCTGTCCTGGATGGCCGCGACAGACCATGGCGGACCGAATCACTCCCGCGTCAGCCGGGAGCTCGCCTACCCGGAAGTCCTCAAGGCCCGCGGGGAGGTCCCGGCTGACGCGGGAGTGATTCGGTCCGCCATGGTCAGTCGCGGCCATCCAGGACAGGCCGAACTTCCGCGCCATGCGGGCGTTGGTCGGGATGGTGTTGCTTGAGTCTCCCCCGATCACGGG
>JBJTEN010000034.1:0-2934 GCA_046092925.1 Phenylobacterium sp.
CTGATCGGCAACAACGCCAGGCTCCAGGGCCTGTCGGTGGGCTCGCGCGAGATGTTCGAGGCCATGTGCCGGGCCATCGCCCTGCACGGCATCCGGCCGGTGGTGGACAAGGTCTTCCCCTTCACCGAGGTGCGCGAGGCCTTCCGCGCCATGCAGGCGGGCGAGCACTTCGGCAAGATCGTCCTGACCTTCGGGGCCTGAGGGTGGGCGGTCCGGCCCTGACCCGCGCCGTCCTGCCCTGGCCCCTCGGGAACATGGTCGTCATCGCCGACGGGGCCGGGGTTCTCCACGGCCTCGACTTCGCCGGCGTCGGCGGGCGTCTGGAGCAGCTGGTGGCGCGATACTGGCCCGGCGCGCGGATCATGGACGGGCCGGCGCCGGCCGCCGTCGCCCGGGCGCTTGAGGCCTATTTCGCAGGCGAGGTCCGGGCCCTGGACGCCCTGCCCGTGGCCGAGGCCGGGACGGACTTCCAGCGCCGCACCTGGGCCGCCCTCCGCGCCATTCCCGCCGGCGCCGCCTGGAGCTACGCCGACCTCGCCCGCGCGGTGGGCCGTCCCGCCGCCGTGCGCGCCGTCGGGCAGGCCAATGGCGCCAACCCGGTCTCCCTGGTCCAGCCCTGCCATCGGGTCGTGGCCTCCGGGGGCGGCCTTGGCGGCTATGCCGGCGGCCTGGCGCGCAAGGCCTGGTTGCTGGCCCACGAGGGCCTGACGCGATCATCCCGCTAAGTGTTTTGAAAACAGAGAGTTGGTGCGCTTTCCTCATTTATCCCGAAACCGGTGCGGCGGCCGGAGGCCGCCCCGCCGACGACTCCGCTTCCTCAGGACGCAGCTTCGTGGTTAAGTCCTTTCCGTAACGGATGAATTCGGCGCCGGCTGAAGCGTCCGCACCGAGCTCCGGAAGACCCGCGCCATGTCCCATCCCGCCGAAGACCGGCCCGAGGCCGCCGCCCCGGAACCTGCGCCCCCCGAGTCTGCGCTCCCCGAATCTGCGCCCCCTGAATCTGCCCTCCCTGAGTCCGGATCGCCTGACCCGGCGTCGCCTGAACCGGCCGCAGCCCGCGAAGAGGCCGCCCCCGTCCCTCCGGCTCCCGCGACCGAGACGCCGGTCCTCGCCGCCCCGCCCGTCCGGCGCCGTCCAGCCCCGGCGCCTTCGGACGCGCCTGTCTGGATGGCGGCGACCTTCGTCTCGATCCTCTGGGCCCTGGCGCCGATCGCGTTTGCGGTCGGCTACCGGCAAGGCAGGGCGCCGTTTGATCATGATCCCTTTGTCCTGATGGTCCTGGGCGCCATGGCCATAGGACCGGCCGGCCTGGTCTGGGTGGCCGCCAGCCTGTTCGTCGAAGGACGGAAGCTGCGCCGGGAGAGCGCCCGGGCCGCCCGACTGGCGGAGGAGATGGTCGCTCCTGCGGTCGCCGCCGGCATCACCGCCGGAGAGATCGCCACCGGCCTGCAGTCCGAGGTCGCCCGGGCAGGCGAGGCCGCCGAGCGCGCGGCGCGCCAGCTGGAGGGCCTTCGCGCCGCCATGGAGGCCGAGTCGGGTCGCCTGGACGCCGCCGCCCGGACGGCCGGCGCCGCCGCAGGCGAGATGGCGGCGGGCCTCGGTCGCGAGCGGGAGCGGCTGGAGGGTCTGGCGTCAGGGCTGGATTCGCGGACCAGCGCCGTCACCGACGCCATCGCCCGGCAGGCTCGACTGGTGGGCGAGGTCTCCGACCTGGCCGAGACCCAGCTGCGCGAGGCCGAGGCCTCGTTCACCGCCCGGTCCACGGGCTTTATCGAAGCCGCCGGACGGCTGGCGGAGGCGGCCGGGGCGGCCGGGGAGACCCTTGGCCAGCAGGCGGCCCGCCTGGAGGGCGCAGGATCAGGCCTCGCCGCCCATGTTCAGGGGGTCGAAGCCCTGCTGGAAGCGCGCCGGAACGCCCTGGCCGCCGCCGCCGCAGCCCTGAAGACCGAGCAGGAGGGCTTGGCGGCCCAGGGCGAGGCGCACCTGGCCCGGCTGGCCGAGGTGGGCGGGCAGGCGCGGCTCTCCGCCGCCGACATGCGGGATTCCGCCCTGAAGGGTGGTGAAGCCCTTTCGTCTCTGATCCAGGAGGCCGCCGGCCAGTTCCGGGAGTTCGCCGACGCCGCCCGGGCCGAGCGCGACGAGTTCGGCCAGTCCACCCGCCATGCCCTGGAGGCCGTCGCCCGCGCCGCCGCCGAGGAGCGTCAGAGGCTGGAGATCCAGACCCGCGCCGCCATCGAGGCCCTGACCACCGCTGCGGAGGAGACGCGCAAGGCCGCCGAGCGGAACGCCCAGGCGGCGCGGGCCCAGGTGGACGAACTGGCCGAGGCCGCCTTCGCCGCCGGTCAGAAGGCCAACCAGGTCTTCGAGACCCGGCTGGAGGAGGCTCGCAGCCTGATCGCCCGCTCCGCCCAGATGGTGGAGGAGGCGGGCGACGCCACGGCCCGCCGCCTGGAGCAGGGCGCGGTCTCGGCCCGGCGCACGCTGGACGAACTGGCCGGCATGCTGGTGCGCATCGAGGACCGGGTGGCCAGCCTGCCGGAGAAGGCCCGCTCCCAGGCCGAGCAGGTCCGGGAGGCGGTGACCGAAAGCATGGACGGACTTCTGGACCAGGCCCGCCGCACGGCCGAGGAAACCCAGGCCATCGACGCCGCCTTCCAGGATCGTGTACGGCGGAACTTCGAAATGCTGAGCGAGGCCGTGAAGATGATGGGCTCGGTGGCCGCGGCCGGCGGCGTCTCCGGACCTTCGCCGGCGCCTGCCGCGCCTGCCGCCGAGCGGACCCTCCCGAAGGCCCCCGCGCCGAGGCCCCCGATCCCGGCGGCCGAGGCGGAGGAGGCGCCGCGCCGTCGTCTCAGGCTGACCCCCGCAGACGCCGCCGCGCCGGACGCCGCCGCCCGCACCCCCGCAGGCGCCGGTCCGGTCAGCAACGAGAGC
>JBJTEN010000035.1:0-9293 GCA_046092925.1 Phenylobacterium sp.
CGCATCCGCTCCACCGTCCGCCGGGAAACCTGCATGGCCGAGGCCATCTCGTCCAGGGTCAGGCCCTCGGCGGAGGCTGCAAGCCGCCTCGCCAGTTCCAGCAGCCGCGCCGCCTTTTCGTGTCGCATCGCCCACCCCGGAAAATGAGAACAGATGGAAAACTTACGACCGTTTCTGGCGTAGCGCCAGTCCAATCTCATCTCAGCTACAGGCGTGAGCCTCAGGAAAGGTCTCGAAGATGCAGAATGTCCAGTCGATCCGCCCCGCCCGCCCCGACGCAGCCTTCCGCTTTGACGCTCGCCGGCCCCTGCGACCGGCGACCCACTCCATGATCGAGGCCGTGATCCGCCACGCCGATCGGGCCGAGCGCATGCCGGCCGGTCGGCTCCGCCTCCGACTCTCGGAGGCCATGGCCCGGGACCTGGTCCGGCAAGGCCGGCTGGACGAGCCTGACTTGCGCCTTTGCGACCTGACCGTCGTCTGGGACGAGGCCCAGGGCGAAGTGGTCCTGGTCCGCGACGACGCCCGCCTTCGCGAGGCCTCCGCCCGTTGGGCCGAGTGGGACGCCCTGTGGGACGAGGAAAGCTATAGCCCATCGGCGGACACGCCCGCCGCCCTCGCCGCCTGAGCCGGAGCCTGAGCCCGGATCAGGTCCGGGCCTTGGCGAACCGCGAAGAGAGGCCGTCCATGATCGACTCAAACTCTGCGACCATTTCAGAGATGATCTCGGCGACCGGCTTCACGGATTCGATACGGCCCGCCACCTGGCCCGACAGGGCGATGGAGGCCTCCATGTCGCCGCCGAAATAAAGCTCCTGCGAGCGGCGGAACTCGGGGGCGACCCCGTTCTCGCCAGGCTCCCTCTCCAGAAGGGTGGTCTTCTCAGTGCGCAGGGCGCGGCAGGCGGGTCCGGGGCCGAAGCGGTTCAGGAACACCGTGTCCGTCTCCCTGGCGCCGACGATGGCGGACTTCCAGTTCTGGTGCACCGGGCTCTCGGCCGCAGAGACCATCCGGGTTCCCATCTGCACGCCCTCGGCGCCCAGGGCGAAGGCGGCGGCCATGCTGCGGCCGTCGCTGATCCCGCCGGCGGCCACGATGGGCACGTCCAGTTTCGAGCAGACCAGCGGCAGCAGGACCATGGTGGAGACCTCGCGCGAGCTCTTGAAGCCCCCGCCCTCGCCGCCTTCGACCACCAGGCCGTCCACCCCCGCCTCGATCGCCTTGATGGCCGCCGCCAGGGACGGGACCACGTGGAAGACCGTCAGGCCGGCCTCCTTCAGGGCCGCGCAATAGCGGTTCGGATCCCCGGCGGAGGTGGTGACGAACTTGACGCCCTGGTCGACGACGAAGGAGACGATGTCGGGGTCGCGGACATAGGCCTGGGCGAGGTTGACGCCGAAGGGCTTGTCGGTGAGCCCCCGCATCTTCTGGATCTCCTCGCGCACGGCCGGCAGGTCGCCGGAGGAGGTCTCGATGATCCCCATGCCGCCGGCGTTGGACACCGCCGAGGCGAGGGCCGAGCGGGCGATCCATCCCATCGGAGCCTGTATGATCGGATAGCGGATACCGAGCATGTCGGTGATGCGGGTCTTGATCATGTGCGTTTCCCCCGGGGGTTCCGGCCCCCTTTCTGGACATGGGTGACAGAGGCGCCGGCGAGCCGGCCTAGAAGACGACGACGCTGCGTATGCTCTCCCCGGCATGCATAAGGTCGAAGGCCTCGTTGATGCGTTCGAGCGGCAGGACGTGGGTGATCATGGGGTCGATCTGGATCTTCCCCTCCATGTACCAGTCCACGATCCTCGGCACGTCGGTCCGACCCCGGGCCCCGCCGAAGGCGGTGCCCTTCCAGACCCGGCCGGTGACCAGTTGGAAGGGTCGGGTCGAGATTTCGCGCCCGGCCTCGGCCACGCCGATGATGATGCTCTCGCCCCAGCCGCGGTGGCAGGCCTCCAGGGCCTGGCGCATGACGTCGGTGTTGCCGGTGCAGTCGAAGGTGTAGTCGGCGCCGCCGTCCGTCAGGGCCACGAGGTGCTGGACGAGGTCGCCCTCCACCTCCCGGGGATTGACGAAGTCGGTCATGCCGAAGCGCCGGCCCCAGGCCTCGCGGGCGGGATTGATGTCGACCCCGATGATTCTTCCGGCGCCCACCAGCCGGGCCCCCTGGATGACGTTGAGGCCGATGCCGCCCAGCCCGAAGACGATGACATTGGCGCCCGCCTCCACACCGGCGGTGTTGACGACGGCGCCCACTCCGGTCGTCACGCCGCAGCCGATGTAGCAGGCCTTGTCGAAGGGGGCGTCGGGCCGGATCCTCGCTACGGCGATCTCGGGCAGGACAGTATGGTTGGCGAAGGTCGAGCAGCCCATGTAGTGGGCGATGGCCTGTCCCCGATAGGAGAAGCGGCTGGTGCCATCCGGCATGAGCCCCTTGCCCTGGGTGGCGCGGATGGCGGTGCAGAGGTTGGTTTTGCGCGACAGGCAGCTTTTGCACTGGCGGCATTCGGGCGTGTAGAGCGGGATCACATGGTCGCCGGGCGTCACGCTCGTCACCCCGGCCCCGACCTTCAGCACGACGCCGGCCCCCTCATGACCGAGGATGGAGGGAAAGACGCCCTCGGAGTCGAGCCCGTCCAGGGTGTAGGCGTCGGTATGGCAGACTCCTGTGGCGCGAATTTCCACCAGGACTTCACCGGCCCGGGGTCCTTCCAGGTCGACCTCGACGATCTCGAGCGGGCGTTTGGCCTCGAAGGCGACGGCGGCGCAGGTCTTCATGGGTCTCCTCCGGCAAGGACGCCCGGAGTCTGGAACAGGCGACAGTCGCGGCCCATGCCCGGTTCAGGGGCTGGTCAGCCCCGGGCCGCCTTTCGGCTCACCTTCTGGAGACCGGACAGAATCGCCGCCGTCCCTTCCGGATCCCGTTCGCCCTCAGTCCGCAGCAGGAGCTGGAAGGTGCTGAGATGCACCTGCACGGACTTGTCGCCCCATTCGCCAGCGGTCCTGTAATAGTCGAGGAGGTCGGCAAGGCTCACCAGCATGCTGTCGATCGCCTTGTCCTTCCCCTTGGTCGGAAGGCCAATGGCGCCATTGATGAGATCGTAGAAGGCATTGACGATCAGAGGATCGAAGCGGCCGTTCGCACGGGCGTAAAAGCCTTCGGAGGCCTTCAGAACCCTCTGCAACTCGGCCATGCTCAAGGCCTGCATGGACTCCAGGCCCCGCTCCGCATCCTCTATCGCCTGGCCGGCGGTCTTGCCGCCGGGCATGCGGATCAGCCGTCCGAGCGGAACGTCCGGGGTGTGAATACGTGCGACATCGCTCATCTGGATTCACTCATCTGCCGTCGCGGGAATGTGAAGGCGTCCGCCATAAGGTGTCAAAGCCTAAACCGGGAATCAGGGCCCATCTTCACGACGGCGCCCGACGACCACGCCTTCAGGCAGGCCCAAGTCCTTGAAGCGTCGGTCGGGGCCGACAAAACTGTCGCACTCGACGAAGCGGCGGCCGGCCCGCGCCACCCAGATGATTCGATCCAGCATCGCCCGGGGCGTCAGCGGCTTCGCCATGACGATGTGTGCGCCGCAGTCCCGCGCCTTGGCCACTGCGGCGGCAGGCGTATGTGCGGCGGTCAGAACAACGGGCGCGTAACAGTTTGGTCGGTTTCCCGACCTGCGGAGCCGGTGCACGAAGTCGTAGCCGCCGCCAGAGCGTCCCATGGCGTCGACGATCAGGAGGTCGAGATCGACCTCCCGAACAACCTTCTCCGCCTTCTCGACGGAGTCGCATCTGTGGAGCTTGCGAGCCCCGAAGCCGTTCAGGATCTGCACCAGCACGGACATGCCAAGGGGGGTCTCCTCCAGCAAAAGGACGGAAACCTGCTCCAGGTTGAAACGCGCTCGAGAGTCCGCCGAGAATCCCATTATTGCTCCGTCCCCCCGGGGACCTCTATCGCCGGGTACGGCGTTCCGCCGGGGGTATCAAGAGCCAATCGTCCAGTTACCCGCAAAGAAAGTGCGCTCCTCCTTCCAGAATCCCGCAAGGATTGTATGCACTTCCGCAAAGCGGTTGCGGATAGCCGCCGCCCTCCGGGGGTCTACCGATCACCCCGCTGCGAGGCGTGGGACTCCCGGATCGATCTCGGATTGCTGCACTCGAACGCGCGCAGCAATCCTGCAGCATAACTGCGGTAAGAACTTGATTTAACTAGCTTTGATTCGTGAATATCACTGTCCCGGAAGCGGCGAACATGCCGCCGACGCCGTGGGCGATGCTGATCTTCGCGTCCTGCACCTGGGCGGCGGCGGTTCCCCGCATCTGCCGCACGCTCTCCTGCAGGGCGTACATGCCGTACATGCCCGAGTGCATGTAGGACAGGCCGCCGCCGTTGGTGTTCAGGGGCAGCTTGCCGCCGATGGCGGTGTTGCGCTCGCGGATGAAGTCCTTGGCCTCGCCTGGCTTGCAGAAGCCCAGGTCCTCCAGGCCGTAGAGCGGCAGGTGGGCGAAGGCGTCGTAGATCATCAGGTGATCCACGTCGGCATGGGTGATCCCCGCCTCCTCGAAGGCCTTCTTGCCGGAGATCTTGAAGGCGGTGGACGAGGTGAAGTCGTACATCTGCGAGACCATGGGGGTCTCGACGCTTTCCCCTGTGCCCAGGATGTAGACGGGCTTCTGCGGGAAGTCCTTCGCCCGGTCGGCGCTGGTCAGGATGAGGGCGCCGCCGCCGTCGGTGACGAGGCAGCACATCAGCATCCGGAAGGGCCAGGCGATCATCGGCGAGTTCAGCACGTCGTCGACGCTGATTGGGTCCTTGAAGCTGGCCCGGGGGTTGAGGGCCGCCCATTCACGCTGCACCACGGCCACGTTGGCCAGGTCTTCCTCGGTCACGCCGTAGGTCTTCATGTAGCGGAGGACCGGGACGGTGAACATGGTGGGGGGGCTGGTGACGCCATAGGGCAGCTCGAACTGGCCCATCAGGCTGGACGGCGCACGACCGAAGCCGCCAGCGCCCACCCGGCTGCGGCCGGACTCCCCGTGGGTGATAAGGATGGTCTTGGCGAGGCCCGCATTGATGGCCCCCGCCGCATGACGGACATGCAGCATGAAGGAGCATCCCCCCACGCTGGTGCCGTCGGCGTAGGTCGGCTTGATGCCCAGGTAGTGGGCCAGCTCCACCGGGCTGATCCCGGCGGTGGCGACGCCGTCGATGTCCGAGGGCTTCAGGCCGGCGTCCGCCATGGCGTTCAGGGCGGCGTCCGCATGGAGGCCGATCACGGAAACGTCCGGGATCTTGCCCATCTTGGTGGTCTCGGCGGCGCCGACGACCGCAACAGAATTCTGCTTCATGGTCGTGTTCCGCCTCAGGACTTGGCCGGCTCGAAGAGCGGCAGGGAGATGTCGTCGGTCTGCTTCTCGAAGCGGACCTTCACGGGCATGTCGAGGACGAGGGCCTCGGGCGTCTGCGGGCAGCCGACGATGTTGGTCATCATCGTCGGGCCTTCTTCAAGCTTCACCACGGCGATGGCGTAGGGCTCGGTCCCCATGTCGGGGCGGGGGCGGTGGTTGATCACGTAGGACCAGAGCACGCCCCGGCCGCTGGCGGCGTAGACTTCGACCTGGCGCGAGGCGCAGGAGGGGCAGAAGGCCCGCGGCGGGAAATAGGTGGTCTTGCAGTCCGTGCAGCGCTGCAGGCGAAGCTCGCCGTCGCGGCACCCCTCCCAGAAATGCCGGGTCTCCGGCGTGGGCTCAGGCAGGATTCGGGCCATCGGAAAATCGTCCCCTTGGTCTTGGGCCAGTATTGGCGTCCGGTATTGTCGTGTTGCGCCCACCCTAAGGCGGGGCCCCGCGAAATGGCGGGGCGCACAGGAAAGCCCAGCCGGGTCGGGATGTCGATAGCGGGCGGGGGGCGGCGCCTAGGCGAGGGCGCCGGACATCAGGCGGCGCTTGGTGGAGAGACGCAGTTCTTCCCAGATCTCCGCCTCCAGCTCCCGGGCTTCTGGAGACGGATCCCGCTCCACCGCCGAATGCAGGTCGATCAAGGCGGCGCGCAGGCGCGCATTCATGGCGGAAAGGGCCGAGATCCGAAGATCATCGTCGTCGCCCTCCGCCAACCAGGCGTCACGCCCGGCCCGGTCTCCGGCGGAGGTCAGCAGGGCGCGCAGGGCGCGGTTCTCCTCGACCAGCCTCTGGGCAGCCCCGTCCCAGGCCTCGGCGGCCATGCCGAGCAGGACGGCGGAGAGCCCGAGGGCCCCGGCGCGCTCGGCGGGGTCGACGTCGGGTGCGGCGTTTCGGGCGACGAGGCCGGCGAGTTCGGCGAGGACGGCGGGGACGTCGGGCTTCACAGGCGATCCATGACCTTGAGGATGGCGCGATCCTGGGCGTTCTGCATGCCCCAGGCGGGCAGGACCATGATCGGTTCGCGGTTGCCGCCGTCGATCCAGGCTCGGGCGGAGGAGATCCAGATGGCCTGGCCTTTCACGCAGTTGAACAGGGTCCACCAGTGCAGGGCGTCGGGATCCGCCTTAAGCCCGCTGGCGGCCTCCCAGTGGGCGATGGCGACGGCGTCTGGGACGAGGCCCCCCGCGAGGTTTCGCTTGAAGTTCCAGACCGGGTTGAGACTCCAGCCCAGGTCCTCGAGCGGGTCGCCCAGGTGGGCCATCTCCCAGTCCAGGACGCCGTGAATCCCGCCCTGGCGGTCATAGAGGAAGTTACCGGTCCGGAAGTCGCCGTGCACGACGCCGATCTTCCGGGCGGCCGGCGGGGGATTGGCCCTGAGCCAGCGGATCGCCGCCCGGGTGATGGGCAGGGGCTCTGCCTGGTCCTCGTCCAGAACCTTCTCCCACATGTCCAGCTCCCGGAAGGCGCAGGCCTCCGGCTCGGGAGGCGACATGACCTCGTCGAGGCCGAGGGCGAAGGGGTCCGCCCGGGCGATCTCGCCGAGGATGGTCCACTTGGTGCGGGCCAGGGCCTCGTGCGAGGCGAGGTAGGGCTCCGTCCAGAGGAGGGCCGGGGCCGCCTCGAAGCCGGTGATCTCCTCGGCGACGGAGAAGGGCTGGTCGAGGGCCTCGCGCCCCTCCTCCAGCCAGATCATCTCGGGCACCGGGACCTTCGAGCCGTGGAAGGCGCTGTAGGCGGCGAACTCCACCCGGCGCTCGGTGTCGATGAGGCTGGCCGGCGGGTCCCGGCGCAGGATCAGCCGGCGCTCCCGGCGCTCGCCCCCTTCCGTCCAGGCGAGCCGGAAGCGGTAGGTCTGGCGCGAGGCGCCGCCCGAGATCCGCGACAGGTCCCGCACCTCGACCTCCCGGGCGGCGGGCATGCGCGTCGCCGCGTAGGCCGCCAGACGGGAGGCGAGGTCCGCCGAGGACACCGCCTCAGGCCATCTCGAAGCGGACGGGAAGGGTCTTGGGCCCGTTCACGAAGACCGCCTGGCTCATGGCCGGGGTCCCGTCGAGCTCGAGGGACTTGAGCCGGGGGATGAGCTCTTCCCAGAGGATGCGCATCTCCATCTTCGCCAGGTGCTGGCCGAGGCAGAGATGGGCGCCGTAGCCGAAGGCCAGGTGCTTGTTCGGCGAGCGGTCCACGCGGAACTCGTGCGGGTCGGGGAAGACAGATTCGTCGCGGTTGCCGGAGGCGTAACAGAGCATCAGCCAGTCGCCCTTGGACATGGCCCGACCGCCAATCTCCGTGTCGGCCGCGACCGTCCGCATGAAGGTCTTCACGGGGGTGGTCCAGCGGATGGACTCATCCACCAGGCCGGGGATCAGCGAAGGGTCCGCCTTCAGCTTGGCCAGCTCCTGCGGCCGTTCGGCCAGAGCCCAGAAGGCGCCTGCGGTGGAGGACGAAGTCGTGTCATGCCCCGCGGTCGCGACGATGATGTAATAGCTCATCGCCTCCAGCTCGGAGATCGGCCGGCCGTCGATCTGGGCATTGGCGATCACACTGGCCAGATCGTTGCGGGGACTGGTCCGGCGATCAGCGGAGAGGGCGTTGAAATAGTTGAAGAAATCGGTGATGACGCCAAGGTCCATCCGGCGCCCCTCGGCCCCCGCCGCGGCGGGGATGGACTCGCTCTCTCCGCGGGCGGCGCGGCCGAGCTCGGGGTCGGCGGCGCCGAACAGCTCCTGGGTCAGGGTCAGCATCCGCGGCTCGTCGGCCTCGGGCACGCCCAGAATCTCCATCACCACGTGGAGCGGATAGTGCAGGGCGACCTCGCGGACGAAGTCGCAGCGCCCGCCCGTGGCGGCCATCTTCTCCACCGAGGCGCGGGCGATCTCGCGGATGCGGCCCTCAAGGCTGCGCAGGTTCTGCGGCATGAACCAGGCCTGGGTCAGGGCCCGGTACTTGGGATGGTCCGGCGCATCCATGTGAATGAGTGTCCGAAGGAGGTGGGGGCTGCCCCCCATCATCTCGCGGATTCGGGCGTCGGCCTCCTGGCTGACCAGGGTCGGCGACTTGTCGCCGTTCAGGAACAGGTCGTTCTGCCGGCTGATCTCCAGGATGTCCGCGTGGCGCGTGACCACCCAGAAGGGATCCACCCCCGCCACCTCGGCGCGACCTATCGGCAGGTTGGCGCGAAGCCAGTCATAGGTCCCGAAGACCCGGCCGTCCGCATAGGCGACGGGGTCAACGAGGGTCTGGGCGTATTGGTCAGGTATACGAACGTCGTCGCGGGCCATTCCGTCCTCCGGGGAGGCGCCCCATGCGGCAGGCGTCCGCCGGGTGTCGCCTTGGTCTGTTTCACCTGATACTGCCTGACGGAAGGCGTCCGCAAGCGGCGCTTCCGATGCGAGAGATAGGCGGGCGAGCTCCCGCCGGGGAGGGCCCATGCTGACCAGAGGCGACGATTTTCCGATCCACCAGACCCCCGAGCCCATCGCCTTTTCGGGAACGGACCGGAACTTCTACGACCGGTACTTCTTCAATGGCTACCAGCCGGACGGGACGGAGTTCTTCGCCGTGGCCTTCGGGGTCTACCCCCACCTCAACATCGCGGACGCCCACTTCTCGGTCATCCGGAACGGAATCGAATACTGCCTTCACGCCTCGCGCGTCCTCCACATGGAACGCATGGACATCTCGGCTGGCCCCATACGGATCGAGGTCGTCGAGCCCCTCAAGATCCTCCGCGTCGTCGTGGAGCCTAGTCACGGCATCTCGGCCGACCTGACCTTTGAGGGGCGCTCCTTCCCGATCGAGGAGCCCCGCTTCACCTACCGCAACGGGCCGCGGGCCTTCATGGACTACACCCGCCTGACGGTGAACGTCCGGGTCTCGGGATGGATCGAAGTGGACGGGGT
>JBJTEN010000036.1:0-9749 GCA_046092925.1 Phenylobacterium sp.
GCCAAGGCTGCGTGGGAGACCGTCGCCGCCTCCGGCAGACCCGCCTACAAGTCCCTCGCCTTGCAGCATCTCGGGGCGCTTCGCCTTTCGGAGGGGGACGTTCCCGGGGCGGTGGAATTCTTTGACCGGGCCGCGAAGGCCGCTCCCGACCCGCTGATCGCCGACGCGGCCGGGCTGAAGTCGGTTTATGCACTCCTCGACACCGCGAGCCGTTCCGAAATCGATACCCGGCTTGAGCCGCTTCTCAAACCGGGAAGGCCCTTCCGGCTCCAGGCGCGGGAGGCGGCGGCCTTCTCCAAGCTCCTTGCCGGCGAAATCACCGGGGCGCGGGCGGACTTCGTCGTCGTTTCCCTCTCGCCGGACGCCGCCGAGGGCGCGCGCAGCCGGGCGACAGCCGCAATCGCCCTGATTGACAGCGGTTCGGCGTCACGGACACGGGAACTGGCGCGCGCCGCCGCCGCCCTTCCGCCGCCGCGGCCTCTTCCGCCTGGCGTCTCGCTTCCTCCTCAGGGCCCTGCCCAATGATCCTTTCGCGCCTCACCGTTCCTGTCGTTGTCTCCGGTGCGCTTCTGGTGTCCGGCTGCGCCCAGATGGGCTCCCTCTTCAATTTCGCGAACCGGGGTCCGCAGGAGACCGCCCAGACGGAGAACCGGATTCCTGTTGTCGGCTTCGACCAGGAAGTACAGCCCGAGGAGGGCCTCAAGGGCGCCAGTTTCTACCTCCCGGACCCGGCGGTGCTGGACCAGTGGCCGCTTCCGGGCGCCAATCCTGAGCAGGCTCCGCCTCATGCGGCCGCCGGGGCGAATCTGACCGTGGCCTGGAAACGGGGTTTCGGCGCGGGCTCGGGACGCAATTCTCAGGTCATGGCGCCGCCCGTGTCCGTTAACGGGCGCGTCTATGTGATGGATGGTCACGCCACTGTCAGCGCCTTCGACGCCCGGACCGGCGCTCAGGTCTGGAAGGCGGACCTCAGGGGCCGCATGCGGCGTGACACCGTGGCGTTCGGCGGCGGTCTCGCGGTTGCGGAGGGCAAGCTTATCGTCACCTCTGGGTACCGGTTTGTCGCGCAGCTGAACGCCGACACCGGGGCCGTCCTCTGGCGGACCCAGACCGAACAGCCGATCCATGCGGCGCCAACGGTTTCGGGCGGTCGGGTGTTCGTCGTCTCCATAGACAACACCCTTCTGACCTTTGATTTTGCGACGGGCGACGAGGGCTGGACCTACCAGGCTCTGTCCGAGCCGGCCCGCATCCTTGCGGCTTCAAGTCCGGCGGTGTCCGGCGACACCGTGGTGGCCGCTTTCGGCTCCGGCGAACTTGTGGCCTTGCGGGCGGCCAATGGTAACGACCTTTGGAACGAGGCTCTTTCCCGGGCCAGCCGGACCAATGCGCTTTCCGAGATCCGCGATATCGCTGGACGGCCGGTGATCTATCAGGGGGATGTGATCGCCGTCAGTCACTCCGGCGTCATGTCTTCAACCGACCTTCGAACCGGACAGAGCCGGTGGAGCCTTCCGATCACCGCCATCACGACACCCTGGGTGGCGGGCGATGTGATCTACGTGGTGGATCGGGCAGGGCGGCTCTACTGTCTCGCCCGGGAAACCGGACTTGCCTACTGGGTCCGGGATCTTAGCGAGGGACGGGAGAAGAGGGGTTTCCTTCCGACCTTCGGACGGAGTTCGGATGCCCGGAGGGATGTGGAGAAACCGGTCTGGTCCTCCCCTATCCTCGCTTCGGGCCGCATCCTCCTCGCCTCAAACTCCGGAGAGTTGGTTGCTGTGAACGCCAGGACCGGTGAGGTCGAGCGGTCCGTGAACCTCGGCGAGTCCGTCACCGTGGGGCCGATCGCGGTGGGCGACTCCGTCTACTTCGTGACCGATGAGGCCCGGCTCATCGCGGTCCGCTAGGCGACAGAGGTGCCCCTTCGCCACGCCATCGTCGGCCGCCCCAATGTCGGCAAGTCCACGCTTTTCAACCGCCTGGCGGGCAGGCGGCTGGCGATCGTTGATGACCGCCCGGGCGTAACCCGTGACCGGCGGTTTTGCTTCGGTCGGTTGGGCGACATCGATCTCGAGCTCATCGACACTGCGGGTTTCGAGGACGTCGCGGACGAGAGTCTGGAGTCCCGGATGCGCGCCCAGACCGAGGCTGCGATCCGGGAATGCGATGTCGCGCTCTTCGTGATCGACTCCCGGGTCGGCGTGACCCAGCTCGACGAGATTTTCGCCGACGTTCTCCGACGGCATGATCGGCCTGTCATTCTGGTCGCCAACAAGGCTGAGGGGCGGCGCGGGGATCATGGCTTCAACGAAGCCTTTGGTCTGGGCCTCGGTGAGCCGATCGCCGTGTCCGCTGAGCACGGTGAAGGGCTCGCCGATCTTTATGCAGCCCTTGCGACCTTTGGCGGACAGCCTCAAGGGGTCGCCCCTCCCGAGCCTGTCTCCAGCGCCCATCCGGACCCTGCGGCTGAGGGGGACTCAGATCTTCCCGACGATCAAAGGCCTCTGCGGATCGCCATCGTGGGGCGTCCCAATGCGGGGAAGTCGACACTGGTCAACCGCCTGATCGGAGAGGATCGTCTCCTGACGGGTCCGGAGGCGGGGATCACCCGGGATGCGATCCCCGTGGACTGGTCCTGGGACGGGCGGACGATACGACTGGTGGACACCGCAGGTCTGCGCCGTAAGGCGAAGGTTCAGGAGGGGCTGGAAAAGCTTTCCACTGCAGACACCATAAGGGCCATCACCTTCGCAGAGGTGGTGTTGCTTGTCATGGACGCCACCCACCCGCTTGAAATCCAGGATCTCCAGATCGCCGATCTGGTCGAAAGGGAAGGGCGGGCGATCGTCTTTGTTCTCGCAAAATGGGACCTGATCGAGGATCCGCAGGCGCGCCTTCCCGAAATCCGGGAGGCCCTCGACAGGCAGTTGCCGCAGGTGCGTGGAGCACCTCTGGTCGCTCTGTCGGCGGAGACCGGACGTGGTCTTGATCGGCTCATGCCGGCGGTCATCAAGGTTCACCACGACTGGTCCTCGAAGGTGAAGACCCGGGACCTCAATGACTGGCTGCAAATGGCGGTGGCGCGCCATCCGCCGCCGGCGGTGAATGGCCGGCGCATAAGGCCCAAATACATGGCGCAGACAAAGGCGCGCCCTCCCACCTTTGTTCTGTTCGCAAGTCGGGCGGATCAGTTGCCTGATCACTATCGGCGCTATCTCGTCCATGCCCTGCGGGAGAGCTTTGACCTTCCGGGGGTGCCTATCCGGCTGAGCGTCCGCTCCAGTCGAAACCCCTTCGTGGAAGGTGCGGAACCGGCTACGGGGCAATCGCGGAAGACAACCCCGAAGGCCGCAGGCGGACGAACCGTCTCATCGAAGAGCCGGCCGGCGAAGCCGGCGGGAAAGGCCGCGTCCCTACGCCCGAAGACGCCGGGTGGAAAGCCGGTCAGACCGAAAGGGCCCTCCGCAGCGTCCGGGACGAGGGGGCCGCGATCTAGGCCTGTCTCGCCGCGCGGTCGTCCTTCCAGGCCCGGAAAGACCTGACCTCGGTCGGTTGCCCGGGATCTCCGAGGGCGAGTTCCAGAACCATCGGCGTGATTTCCGACGGTTCCGGCAAGGTTGTGGGATCCTCCCCGGGATAGGCTTCCGCCCGCATTCGGGTACGCAGGGCGCCGGGATCGATGAGAGCGGCCCGGACGGCCGTGTTCTCGATTTCGTCAGCCCAGACCCTGACAATCGCCTCC
This sequence comes from Phenylobacterium sp., assembly GCA_046092925.1. Classification (GTDB taxonomy): domain Bacteria; phylum Pseudomonadota; class Alphaproteobacteria; order Caulobacterales; family Caulobacteraceae; genus Phenylobacterium. The sequence goes on from JBJTEN010000036.1 coordinate 3,746, forward strand.
ATCGCAGCCTTGGAGGCGCTGTAGGGGCCCCAGAACGCCCGAGGGGCCGCCGCCCGGCTGGAGGTGATGAAAAGCGCTCTCCCCGCCTCCGAGGCCTTCAGAAGAGGCTCCATGGATCGGATCAATCGCCAGGAGGCGGTGGCGTTCACCGTCATGATCCGGTCCCAGAGGCCGGGCTCGACATGGCTGACCGGAGTAATCGCGCCGAGCGCAGCCCCCGCGTGAAGCATCACGTCAAGGCGGCCGAAACGCTGGTGCAGGGCGAGACCCAACGCATCCAGGCCCGCCGGCTCGGCCAGATCCAGAGGGACCAAGGTAGCGCGCCGGCCCGTTTGGGCGAGGATCTGGTCGTCAAGGGACTCCAGCGCACCCTGGGTTCTGGCCGTTGCGACGACATGGGCGCCGGCCTCGGCGAAAGCCAGGGCGCATGCGCGGCCAATGCCCCGCGAGGCGCCGGTGACGAGGACGATTCTGTCTGAAAGGGGGAGGGCGAGGGACATGGGCCCCCTTATCCGTTTGCAGGCGGGGCGTCACCCTCTGCGTGGGGCCTCTCGGAGTATCTTTGCGCGATCACCGCGACCACCATCAGCTGTAGCTGGTGAAAGATCATGATCGGAAGAAGGATCAGGCCGAGGCTGTCACCAGGAAACAGCGCGCCGGCTATGGGGACGCCGCTTGCGAGGCTTTTCTTTGATCCACAGAAGACCAGGGTGATCTCCTCCGGCGTCGAGAACCGCGCCGCCCGGGCCATCGCCAGGGTGATCGCAAGTATCACCGCCAGCAGGACCGCGCACACGAAGACGAGCCTTGCGAGGTCCATGGCACCCAACTGGCTCCAGAGCCCGCTGGTGACGGAGTCTGAAAATGCGGCGTAGACCACCAGCAGGATCGATCCGCGGTCCAGTCGCGAGAGAACGGCCGCGTGGCGGGATGCGAAAGCCCCGATCCAGGGCCTCAGGAGATGTCCGGCGAGAAATGGCGCGAGCAACTGCATGAGAATGACCGGAAGCCCCTCAAGCGAAACTCCGCCGCCCGCCCGGTGAAGCAGCAGGCCGGCCAACAGGGGCGTGAGCACGATGCCGATCAGGTTTGACGCGGTCGCGGCAGCCACAGTCGCTGCGGTGTTCCCGCGGGCGATGGCGGTGAAACCGATCGATGACTGGATGGTGGAAGGAAGGCAGGCGAGGAAGACCACCCCGGGCGCCAGGCTTGCAGGCAGGAGCCAGGCCGGGAGGCCGGTGGCGGCCACGCCGAGGGCGGGAAAGATCGCGAAGGTCGACAGGAGAACCAGGATGTGAAGACGCCATTGCGTGGCGCCGGCGATCACCGCCTCTCTCGAGAGCCGCGCCCCGTGAAGGAAGAACACCAGGGCGATGGCGACGGAGACCGCAACGTCCAGGACCGGCCGTGCCGAACCCTGGGCGGGCAGGAGGGTGGCGAGGACCACCATCCCGAGGATCAGCAGGATGTAGGTGTCGGGCCTCAGGTGCGCGAGCCAGCTCGCGCCTCCGCCCCCGGTCACGCGTCGACCAGGAACGAAAGCTGTCGGTCTGAGACGGTGTTCCGGCCCTCTGCAATCTCCTGGTCAAGGAGACGCGTCGGGTACTCGCCTGTGAAGTAGTGATCGGTGAACTGAGGGTTGTCCGCATCCCGGGGACCCGCCTCCATCGCCCAGTAGAGCCCCTCGACCGACAGAAAGCCCATGGAGTCCACGTTCAGGATCCGGGCGATGTCCTCGACGCTGTGCTGGGCCGCCAGAAGCTTGTCCCGGTTCGGCATGTCGATCCCGTAGAAATCCGGCCATTGAATGGGAGGAGAGGCGGACCTGAGGTGGACCTCCGCGGCGCCAGCTTCCCGCACCATGCGCACGACCCGGATGGAATTGGTCCCGCGGACAATCGAGTCATCTATCAGGATGACCTTTTTCCCAGCAAGAACAGAGCGGTTTGGCGATAACTTCATCCTTACGCCCGTCTCCCGGGCGCCCTGGGTCGGCTGGATGAAGGTGCGGCCGACATAGTGGTTCCGGATGATCCCCATTTCGAAGGGCAGGCCCGCCTCCTGCGCAAAGCCGAGGGCGGCCGGAACGCCGGAGTCCGGGACCGGTACGACGACATCCACGTCTGCAGGCCATTCCTGGGCGAGGCGCCGCCCCATTCTCTTGCGGACATCGTAGACAGACTTGCCGTTCACCACGCTGTCTGGCCGGGCGAAGTAAACATATTCGAAGATGCAAGGCCGGGCGCGGGCGGCGGGGAAGGGCCGGAGACTCTGAACCCCGTCATGGTCGATGACCACCATCTCGCCGTGCTCGATGTCCCGCACGAACCGGGCCCCGATCATGTCCAGGGCGCAGGTTTCCGAGGCAAGCACGGGGTGACCGTCGAGGTCGCCCAGGACGAGCGGGCGAATTCCGAGCGGATCCCGCACCCCGATCAGCTTCTTGTTGGTGATCGCCACGAGGGCGTATCCCCCCTCGATCTGCCTGAGGGCGTCAATGAAGCGGTCGACCAGCCTCGGCCTCCGGGACCGGGCGATGAGGTGGAGAATGACCTCGGAGTCCGATGTGGACTGGAAGATCCGACCTTCAGCCACCAGCTGCTGCCGCAGCGTCAGGAAATTGGTGAGATTGCCATTGTGGGCGAGGGCGATCCCCCCTGTGTCGAGGTCGGCGAACATCGGCTGGACGTTCCGGATGACGCTTCCCCCGGCGGTTGAGTACCGGGTGTGGCCTATGGCGAAGGCGCCGGGCAGGCGTGCGGTCAGGTCACCACCGGCGAAGGCGTCGCCGACATAGCCCATGTGCCTTTCGGTATGGAATCCATGACCGTCAAAGCTGGCTATGCCGCAGGCTTCCTGGCCACGATGCTGGAGGGCGTGAAGCCCGAGCGCCGTGACCGCGGAGGCGTCTTCGACATCGAAGACCCCGAACACGCCGCACTCGAGGCGAGGCGTATCGTCATCGGGATCCCGGGGTGACCATCGATCGGCGTGGATCTTCACCAGGGCGTCTCCGCTGGGTTGTCGCGATCTGAAGGGTTGGCGCCTTCATATCGCCGGGTGGCTTCCGTGTCACCCTCGTGACGCTCTGCACCCCCGCCCGTCACCGCCCCGCTGACCACCGGGGCCATCTCGCCGGCGAGATCGAGGCCGCGCGGCGCCATGTAGCGTAGGAGGTCTGCAGATCGCTCTGTCAGGGGCAGGAAGAGGGAGCCCCGGAGCCAGCCTGGAGCGTAGCCTTCCGGGGTCGCGGCGTTGAAGGCGAGGTTGCAGGCGCCGAGAAAGAGGGTCGCGCGGACAAGTCCCAGTGCAAAGCCAAGCGCGCGGTCCAGGGCGTTCAGGAGTCGCGCCTGCCTCACGCCGCCGGTCACGACTGCTCCGACGAGCCGGAGTGCCAGGTAGGACGCGACAAAGAGGATCAGGAAGGCGAGCGGCGCTGCAGCCCAGTCCGGATCAAGGCGATCGTCGACGAGGGGCGCCATGTGCTGCAGCCCGAAAATCGCAATCGCGAGGGCCGCGATCAGCGAGGCCAGGGACATCAGACCCTGCGCCGCGCCCTGGATGTAGCCGAGCATGCCTGAGCCCAGGAGAAGTCCCAGAACAATGATGTCGAAGGCGATCATACCGTCTCCGGCCAACCGCCGTCGCCGATACGCGCGATAGCGTCGGAAAGTCGGGCGACACCGGCCAGTTTCAGCGGTCCTGGCTCTGCGTCCCTCGGTCCGAGGACTTGCCGGAAGCCCAGCTTGGCGGACTCCCGGACCCTGGCCTCTGTCCGGCTGACGGGGCGGATTTCTCCGGACAGGCTGATCTCCCCGAAGACGACGCAATCCTGAGGCAGCGCCACATCAAGTGCGGATGAGGCGAGGGCGGCGGCGGCGGCCAGATCCGCCGCGGGCTCGCTGATGCGCAGGCCCCCTGCGACATTCAGGTAGACGTCGCGTGATCCCAGGGACAGTCCGCAACGCGCCTCCAGGACGGCAAGGACCATCGCCAGTCGCCCTGAGTCCCAACCCACCACCGCCCGCCGCGGCGTTCCGTAGGCCGAGGGCGCGACCAGGGCCTGAAACTCCACCAGGACGGGTCGAGAGCCCTCAATGCCCGCGAAGACCGCCGCCCCTGCCGCACCCTCCCCTGAGGTGTCCAGGAAGAGGGCGGAGGCATTGGCCACCTCCCTCAGGCCGGCGTCACCCATCTCGAAGACGCCGATCTCGTCCGTCGCGCCAAAGCGATTCTTGACCCCGCGAAGGACCCGGAAGGGGTAACCGCGCTCGCCCTCGAAAGTCAGGACGGCGTCGACCAGGTGCTCGATGACCCTGGGGCCGGCGATGGTCCCCTCCTTGGTCACATGGCCTACCAGGATGATGGCGACACCCTCGCGCTTGGCGAGCCGGACGAGCTCCGCCGAGGCCGCCCGCACCTGGGTCACCGATCCCGGCGCGGCGTCATGGCTGTCGCTCCAGAGCGTCTGGATGGAATCGATCACGACGAGGTCGAACCGCGATCGTTTCAGTCCGTCCAGAATGTTTCTCAGGCTTGTCTCCGCGGCGAGCTTCACCGGGGCTTCGGAGAGTCCCATGCGTTGCGCACGGCTGCGGACCTGATCGACAGACTCCTCCCCGGACACATAAGCGCAGTTCGCGCCGCGCAGCGCGGCCGCCGCTACGGCCTGCATCAACAGGGTGGACTTGCCGACCCCGGGATCACCTCCCACCAGAAGCGCCGAGCCCCGGACCAGGCCGCCGCCACAGACCCGGTCGAACTCCTCGATACCCGTCAGCAGCCGCGGCGGGCTTCGGACGTCTCCGGACAGCCCCTCGAAGTCGAGGCCCCGGGCGCGGGAGGGACGCGTTGCGGCGAGAGCTCCTGGCGGACGCAGGCCGCCTTCCTCCACCATGGTGTTCCAGGCGCTGCAGGCCGGACATTGCCCGCTCCAGCGGCTCTGCGAGGCGCCGCACGACTGGCAGACGTACGTCGCGCCATCTCTGGCCATGGATGTCTCCTGATTCGCCTTCCGGTCTCAGTGTAGCCCGGCCGGCGTCAGGAGCGGACATAGCGCCGTCTGGCCCGGGTCCCGAGGCGAACGAGGCACTCGTGTGCGACGGTGTCTGTGGCGGCGGCAAGATCGTCCAGCGGAAGATTGGGGCCCAGGAGCTCTACCCTCTCGCCCGGGGCGGCGGGCGTGTTCCCGATCTCGATCGCGAGCAGGTCCATGTTGATGAAGCAGACCGGCCTGCGGGCGCCTGCGAACCAGGCCTCCGTCCTTCCGCCGCCCCTTCGCAGGAGGCCGTCGGCATAGCCCACCGCCGCTACGGCGATTCGCATGACGCGCTCCGCCCTCAGGTTCGAACCGTATCCGAGATGCTCCCCTGCCTCGACCGTACGGACATACAGGATGGGGGCGTCGAGCGTCGCCACAGCCCTCAGTCGCGGATCGGGCCGTTCAAAGGGACCGCCACCGAAGAGGCTGACCCCCGGACGGACCATGTCGAAGCACCACTCCGGCCCGAGGAAGACGCCTGCCGAGGCGGCGAGGCTGCAGGGCAGGGCGGGGAAGAGGCTCCTGGCCGCGGCGAAGCGCTCGAACTGGAGTCGGTTTCGCGGATCCTCGGGTCTGGTGGCGGAACCCAGGTGGCTCATCAGAAGGACGGGCCGGAGATCCCGGGAGTTGGACAGCTCCGCCAGCTCGGGCAGGGAAAGTCCCTGGCGGTTCATCCCGGTGTCGACATGCAGTCCCACGGGAAGGTCGCCGCCCGGCGCCCGGGCGGCCGTGACCTGTCTCGCATCGGCGAGCACCGGGATCAGGGCGGATCTGCGGACCCGGTCTTCCGTTCCGGGGATCAGTCCGTCGAGGAGGAAGATCCGGGCCGCCCTGTCGGACCCGAGGCATCGGCGAAGCACTTCGCCCTCCTCAAGGCGCGCCACGAAGAAGGTCCGGGCGCCGGCCTTCCAAAGCGAGGCTGCAATCCTCGCGGCGCGCCCCTCGATGGGAAAGACGTCGCTG
>JBJTEN010000037.1:0-7741 GCA_046092925.1 Phenylobacterium sp.
GGGCCAGCCAGCCGCCGGCGCCGCGCACCGCAGCGGCGGGCTCGGGCGCCCGGCGCAGAGCAGACAGCCAGGGCAGGCCCAGAACCAGTTCAAAGGCGCCCAGCAGGAGGAGGCCGGCCCCGATGAGGGCGATAAGGGTCCCCATCTCCTTGAGGGCCCAGACCTGGTCCTTCGCCGGAAGCGACCTGGCCTCGCCGTCGAGGCGCGCCTGCATCCAGCTGACCACCGGCGCAACCCCGCCGGAGGAGAAGTGTTCCCAGGGGTGAGTCACGTGAGGCAGGTCCAGCCGCCGGGCTGTCCCCAGCACCGGGTCCCCGTAGAGACGGCCGGGTTCCACAGGTGCGGCGACGCCGAAGACGGTCTGCAGCTTTTCCGAACCCGGAAGGTCCGTCCCTTTCGGCGTGCGCCACATCAGGGCGGAAAACTCGTCGAGGCCGCCGAAGACGATGTTCAGGTTGCGCGGAAAATCAGGGCTTACGTCCCCCGGGGGACCGAAGAGGCCAGGGGCGGAGCCGACAAGGGCCACCGCCTGGTAGCCGTCGGGCGAGGCGCGGGCGGCCGCCAGGACCGGACCGCCACCCATGCTGTGTCCGGCGAGGCCGACCTGGCCCGGATCGACGAAGGGGCGGCTGCGCAGGAAGGCCAGGGCCGAGGGGCCGCCGAAACCCGCCGCGCCGACATTGCCGCCTGAACCGCCGTGTCCCGTCATGTCCATGGCCAGGACGACGAAGCCGCGCCGCGAGAGCTCGATTGCGAAGGGGCTCTGCATCTCACGGGTGTTGATATAGCCGTGACTGAGCAGGACCGCCGGCGCGCGGCGGCTCTCCGAAAGACCGGGCGGCCGGTAGAGAAGTCCGGACATCACCGCACCTTCGGCGGTGCGCCAACGGGCCTCGGAGACCTCGACGCCGCCGCGGGTCTGGATGAAGGAGGCGAGAAGGGCGCCCGCCACAATCAGGACAGCGCCAAGCGCGGCGAGCCGGTAACGCATGCCTCCCCCTCCCCTGCGGCGATGCGGCCGCTTTCGTGAAGAGATTATGACGGCGTGGCGATGACGGGACAATCCGCTTAGCCTGAACGCCTTGACCAGCCGGAGACCCATCATGCGCCCCGTCCTCGCCCTCGCCCTCGTTCTCGTCGCCGCCGCTCCGGCCAGCCTGGGCGTCGCTCAGGCCCGTGGAAGCTATCTGGCGGGACAACCGGCGGTGGACGCGCTCCGTATTCTGCCGCCCCCGCCGACGCCCGGCTCGAGCGAGGAGGCTTACGACCGGACGGTGGCGGCGGCCGCGCGGGCCGGCGTCGACGGTCCGGCCTGGAGAGCGGCCATCCGGGAAACACGGATTCCGGACGCCGCCTTCATGCGGTCCCTGTCCTGCGCCGTCGGGGTCGAGGTCTCGGCCGAGAGGACCCCCGCGGTCCAGAAGCTGATGATGACGCTGATGGGCGACTTCGTAGGCCCCATGGAACAGGCCAAGACCACCTATCGGCGCGCCCGGCCCTTCACCGTGGACGGCGGTCCAGCCTGCGACGCCCTTGTCGCGGCGGGTCAGGGCGACAAGCTTGGATTCGCCTATCCCAGCGGTCACGCCGGGATCGGGTGGCTGCTCGCCCTCGCCCTCTCGGAAGCCGCCCCGTCCCGCAGCGAGCCCCTGCGCGCCTGGGGAGCCGGAGTCGGCCAGCACAGGGTCGATTGCCGGGTGCACTGGCCCAGTGATGTCGCTGCGGGCAGGATGCTGGGCTTGGCCGTCCACGACAGGGTCTCGAGGATTCCCACCTACCAGGCCGATGTAAAGGCGGCCGCAGCCGAGATCGCCAAGGCCCCTCCCCTCGCCTGCCCTGACGCACGCGACTAGATCGGGTTGCGGGAAACCGGAGCCAGTCCGCTGGCTCGCGGTCGCCCAAGCCCCTGCGCAGAGCAGCTGGTTCACGCCCGAAGGGCGGGCTCTCCGATGGGACAGGACGTCGCCTGAAAACAGGGCGCCGATCTGCTGGGCGCCCTCTGCACGGGCATTTGTTTTCGGTTCGTCATGGCTTGCTGCTAGAAGGCCTTCTGGGAGACGGGGGGTTGCCCCCCGATTGCGAGGGGCCCTTGCCGACTTCGACCGCCAGTTTCGCCGTCCGGGGTCAGCGCAGCCTGCTCCGGCAGATCCGTGAGGCCCTCGCCTCGGGCGGACCTGTCCAGGCGCGGCTCGACATGGTCGTCAGGATCATTGCGCGGTCCATGGTGGCGGAGGTCTGCTCGCTCTACCTCCGTCAGGCGGACGGGCTCATGGAGCTCTTCGCCACCGAAGGTCTTTCGCCGGATGCGGTGCATCTGACCCGGCTCAAGCCCGGCGAGGGGCTCGTGGGAGAGATCATGCGGCTGGGGCGCCCGCTGAACCTGGCGGACGCTCCCAATCACCCGGCCTTCTCCTACCGTCCGGAGACCGGAGAGGATCCGTTCCACGCCTTCATGGGAGTGCCCTTGCTACGGGGCGGCCGGGCGATCGGCGTCCTGGTCGTGCAGAACCGGACCGAGCGCGTGTACTCGGAGGACGAGGTCGAGGACCTGCAGATCATCGCCATGGTCCTTGCGGAGATGGTCGCAGGGGGCGAACTCGCGGCGGAGGGGCCGCTCCAGAATATCGACCTGGTGCCCAAGAAGCCGGAGCGACTCAAGGGCGCGCGCTTCGCCGAAGGCCTGGCCCTGGGCGTGGCGGTCCTTCATGAGCCGCCGGTCGCCCCTTCAGATCTCCTGGCCGAGGATGTCGCCGCAGAGGAGGAGAGGCTCCGCGCGGCGATCACCGCGCTCCAGGCCCAGATCGACAGCATGCTCGAGGGACAGCACGGCCTGGTCGAAGCCTCCTACGAGGTGCTCGAGACCTACCGGATGTTCGCGCATGACCGCGGCTGGCGACGGTCCCTCGAGGATGCCGTTCGCAACGGCCTGACCGCAGAGGCGGGGGTCGAGCGGGTGCGTTCGGAACACCGGGCGCGACTCGGGCAGGCGCGCGATCCCTACCTGCGAGAGCGGCTGCACGATTTCGAGGACCTTGCCGATCGCCTCCTGCGCCACCTTGCCGGCGACGCGGGCTTGGCCAGGGACCTGCCTGAAAACGCCATTCTCATCGCCCGAAACCTGGGACCTGCTGACCTGCTGGAGTACGACCGCACCCGGCTGAAGGGTCTCCTGCTGGAAGAAGGTTCAAGCGCGAGCCACGCGGCCATTGTCGCCCGGGCGCTCGACATACCCTGTGTGGGGCGCCTGCCCGGCCTTCGCGACAAGGTGTCGGAGGGCGACACCGTCATTGTCGACGCCGAAACGGCGGAGGCCTATCTGCGTCCGCGGCCCGATGTGGTGAAGGCCCTTCAGGCCCGACTGGATGTCCGGCGGCAGAGGCGGGCGGAGTTCGCCCGGCTGCGCGACCGGCCGGCGGTGACCCGGGACGGAGCCAAGATCGGGCTTCTGATGAACGCGGGCCTCGATGTCGACCTCGACATGCTCGAGGAGGCCGGGGCCGAGGGGATCGGCCTGTTCCGCACCGAGTTCCAGTTCATGGTCGCCGAGGAGATGCCGCGCCTCACCGCGCAGACCGCCCTTTACGGCCGCGTGATGGATGCTGCGGGAACCCTCCCGGTCACCTTCCGGACCCTCGACCTGGGCGGAGACAAGGTCCTGCCCTACATGGAGGCTGAAAGGGAGGACAATCCGGCCCTGGGCTGGCGCGCGGTGCGCATGGGCCTGGATCGCCCCGCCCTCCTGAGGCTTCAGCTCAGGGCCCTGATCGCCGCCGCCCGAGGACGGCCGCTGAAGATCATGTTTCCCCTGGTCGCCAGCGTCGACGAGTTCCGCGCGGCCCGGGCGCTGGTGGACCAGGAGGTGGCCTGGGCGCACCGCCGGGGACGCCCCGAGCCGGCCCGCCTCGATGTCGGCGCGATGATCGAGGCGCCCTCAGTCATCTGGCACCTTGATGCGCTTCTGCCCATGACCGACTTCGTCAGCGTCGGCACCAACGACCTGATGCAGTATCTGTTCGCGGCGGATCGGGGCAATCCCCGGGTGGCCGATCGTTACGACCTGCTCTCTCCCCCTGCGCTGAGGGCGCTGGAAATGATCCAGCGGGCCTGCGCGGAGAGCGGCACTCCGGTCTCCGTCTGCGGCGAAATGGCTGGCCGTCCCCTCGAGGCCTTCGTTCTGGTCGCCCTCGGCTTCGAGGCGCTCTCCATGCCGCCAGCGGGGATCGGACCCGTCAAGCAGATGGTCCTGTCCTGCGACCGCGCAGCTGCGCGCAAAGGGCTCGAGACTCTGATCCGGAGCACTTCGGGCTCGATCCGGAACGAGGTCGAGACCCTCGCCCGAAAGCTCTATCTCGCGATCTGAGGCCCGTCGCAGAGAGGCATTTGGCCTGCCTCGCGGGCCATGCTATCGCCGGGTCGCGTTCAGGGGATCGTCTCAGCCATGGCCGACCAAGGCGCCGGGGAAGGTGAAACGGCCGCCGCATCCGGGCCGGACCTTCAGGGCGGCGCGCATGTCGGCGCCGCGCTCCGGGCGATCCGCGAGACCTGCGGGCTGAGCGTCGAGGCGATATCCACCGTCACCCGGATCCGGCCCGCCTATGTTGAAGCCATAGAGGACCTGCGGCTGAAGGACCTGCCCAGTCGGCCCTTCACGATCGGCTATATCCGCGCCTACGCTCAGGCTCTGGGTCTGCCAGGGGATGAGGCGATCGCCCGCTTCAAGGCCGACGACCCGGACCGCAACGACGCCCTGCGTCCCCCTGTCGGCGTCCGCAGGATGGCGGACCCCCGCCTGCGGCTGATGATCCTCGCCGGGTTGCTGATCCTGTCCGCAATCATTGTCTGGAACCTGGTCCGTCGCGGAGCCCTCGACGAAGAGAGCCGGCGTCCGGCGCCCCTGGTCATGCCGGCGGCGCCCGCGCCCGCGCCTGCGGGCCCGATGTCCCTCGGCACGCCGTTGCCGGCGCCGGTGGAGTCCAACGCCCCTCCGCCCTATCTCACCCCGGGGCTGGAATCCGAGCTTTCCGCAGCGCTTCCTGAGGCGCTCCGTTCGACCGAGGATCCGACACTCCTCGACCTTGGGCTGACCTTCACCCCCAGGGGAATCGTCCACGGACCCGCCGGGACGGGACGCCTGGTGCTCCAGGCCCGCCGTCCGACCACCCTCATTGTCTGGGGCCCGGACCGGGCGGCCTGGTTCGCTCGTCCGCTTGCGGCGGGTGAAGCGTACCGCGTGGACCCCGTCCGGGGGCTGGCCTTCGAGACCGTTGAGGCTGGGGTGATCGCAGTCTTCCTGGATGGCCGGACACGGGGAACCCTGCCTGCAGGTCTGACTCCCGCTTCGGTCCTTTCGACACCTCCCGCTCCCTGACCGGTCTTGGGAATCCCCCGGCGGCGGCTTATTCTCAGGCCATGACAGACCCCCACGCCCTTCGCCCTTGGCGCACCATCACCCGCCGCAAGTGTCGGAAGATCCGGGTCGGAACGGTCGAGGTCGGCGGCGACGCCCCGATCAGCGTCCAGTCCATGACCAACACGCTGACGGCGGACGCCGCCTCGACCATCGACCAGGTCCGCCAACTGGAAGAGGCTGGCGCAGACATTGTCCGCGTCTCCTGCCCGGACGAGGCCTCGACCGCCGCCCTGCCCCAGATCGTCAAGGCGGCGAAGGTCCCGATTGTGGCGGACATCCATTTCCACTATCGCCGCGGGATCGAGGCGGCGAAGGCCGGAGCCGCCTGCCTTCGCATCAATCCCGGCAATATCGGGAGCCCGGAACGGGTCCGCGAAGTCATCCAGGCCGCCCGCGACCACGGCTGCTCGATCCGTATCGGCGTCAATGCCGGGAGCCTCGAGAGCCACCTTCTCGAGAAGTACGGCGAGCCCTGTCCGGACGCCATGGTCGAGAGCGCCCTGGACCACGCCCGCATCCTTCAGGACCACGACTTTCACGAGTTCAAGATCAGCGTGAAGGCCTCGGACCTCTTCATGACGGTCGCCGCCTATCAGATGCTGGCGGAGGCCATCGACTGCCCCCTGCACATCGGCGTCACCGAGGCGGGCGGTCAGAGGATCGGCACTGTGAAGTCCGCCATCGGCATGGGCGCCCTTCTTTGGGCGGGGATCGGCGACACCCTTCGCGTATCCCTGGCCGCCGATCCGGTGGAGGAGGTGAAGGTCGGCTTCGACATGCTCAAGTCCCTGGGCCTGCGACACCGGGGGGTGAACATCATCGCCTGCCCGTCCTGCGCCCGGCAGGGGTTCGACGTCATCCGGACGGTGGAGACCCTGGAGGCCCGGCTGGCCCACATCGCCACGCCCATGAGCCTTTCGATCATCGGCTGCGTGGTGACCGGGCCGGGCGAGGCCCTGATGACCGACGTCGGTTTCACCGGCGGCGGAAAGGGCGCGGGGATGGTCTACCTGGCGGGAAAGCCGGACCACAAGATGGACAACGACCGCATGGTCGACCATATCGTCGAGTTGGTGGAGCAAAGGGCCGCCGAACTTGAAAGCGCCCCCCAGAACCCCACCTAAACTGGCTGCCGCGGCGGGTCCGTCGATGGCGAACGGAAGCGCCGACTGGAGGGCCAAACCCGGCTTGACCAGACGCCGCTTCGCAAAGAGGAGAGAGCCATGTCTGCGGACGGCAACTGGAAGATCACGATCAACACCCCGATGGGCGCACAGGAAGTCAACGCCTCCATCACCACCAACGGCGACACCTTTACCGGCAAGACCTCCGGCCGCATGGGCGATCAGGAGATTTCGGGCAAGGTCGATGGCGACAAGCTGACCTGGTCCTCGTCGATCACCAGCCCCATGCCGATGACCCTCGAGTTCGAAGCCACCGTCAGCGGCGACAGCCTGTCCGGCAACGTCAAGCTCGGCGCCTTCGGCAACGCCTCGCTGAGCGGCGTTCGCGTCTGATCCCGCGCGGATCGCGGGCGGCCCGGATTGGGTCGCCCGCCCCTGCGCCGGCCGCCCCGGGATTTGGCAAGCCGAGCGCGGCGGGCTAGAAGCCCGCCTTATCCGTCCCCTGAAGATCCCGCCCCTTGCGACGTCCCCAAGCCCGCCTCGACCAGGTTCTCGGCCGCTTCCATGAGATCGAGGCCCGGATGTCGGCCGCCTCGGATGGCGCGGAGATCGTGCGCCTGTCCCGCGAGCACGCCGAGCTGAAGCCCGTCGTCGAGGCCGTCCGGGCCCTTCAGAAGGCCCGCGCCGAGGGACCTGAACTGGAGGAAATGGCCGTCTCGGGGGATTCGGACATGTCCGCCCTGGCCCGTGACGAGCTTGAGACCCTGCGGACCCGCCTGCCTGGCCTGGAACGCGAGGTCGCCCTGCTTCTCGCCCCCAGGGACCGCGACGAGAACGCCTCGGCCATCCTGGAGGTCCGCGCCGGCACCGGCGGCGACGAGGCCGCCCTGTTCGCCGGCGACCTGTTCCGCATGTACCAGCGCTACGCGGCCCTGCATGGCTGGCGGGTCGAGATCGACTCCGTCTCCGAGGGCGAGGTCGGCGGTTACAAGGAAATCATCGCCTCCATCACCGGCGAGGGCGTGTTCGGCAGGCTGAAGTTCGAAAGCGGGGTCCATCGGGTCCAGCGCGTGCCCGAGACCGAAGCCGGCGGACGCATCCATACCTCCGCCGCCACCGTCGCCGTCCTGCCGGAGGTGGCGGACGTTGACATCGAGAGCCGCGAGGCGGACCTGCGCAGCGCCACCGACCGCTGCTCGGGCGCGGG
>JBJTEN010000038.1:0-6066 GCA_046092925.1 Phenylobacterium sp.
GCGGATGCGCGACGCCGTGCGGGAGGCCTTTCCCCAATTGGAGGAAATCGCCGATCCGCCAACCGTGCGGTTCCGGATCCCGTCAGGACTGGACGGTATCTTCCAGGCGCCGACGGCCGAGGAGTTCGCCGCCCTTCGCGCCGCCGCAGATCAGTTCCGCCAGTCGGGCGCCACGGCCCGTGCAGCGGCCCTCGCCGCCCTGGAGTCCAAGGTCCTCTCCGCCATCCGCGCGGGCGTGCGACGCCGGCTGGCGCCGGACATGGAAGCCTTGCTGGAGGCCGAGACCATGGCGGTGCATCCCGGGCCGCGTCCCTTCGAGGACGAGGCCGTGCTGGGCGCCGTGCGCGAGGCCATCGTCTCCCTGCAGAGGCTGCGCTTCACTTACGAGGGCGGCTCGACTCCGGGGCGCGAGCGGGAAGTGACGCCCTATGGCCTTCTCTTCGGGCGCTCCAACTACCTGGTGGCGGCGGAGGACGCCGGGGGCGAGCCGCGGAACTGGCGGCTGGACAGGGTGCGCGACATCCGCGTGGTTCCCCTCCCTGGCGCCCGGCCGGCGGACTTCTCACTGGCCGCCTACGCGTCACGCAGTTTCGGCATTTATCAGGACGCGGTCGAAGACGTGGTCCTGCACATCCTGCCCCATGGCGCGGAAGAGGCCCTCGGCTGGCGCTTCCACGCCACCCAGACCCTAGAGCGACAGGCGGACGGCTCGGTTATCGCGCGCTTCCGCGCCGCCGGCATGCGCGAACTCGCCTGGCACCTCTTCACCTGGGGCGACAAGGTCCGGATCCTCTCTCCTGACCGGCTCAAGGCCCAGATGGCGGAGGAGCTGGCGGTCGCCCTCAGGGCCCACGGGGCGCCCTGAGGGCCAGGCCTCAGGCTGTCTTCAGGGCGGCAAGCACTGCGTCTGGCCGGATCGGGAGACGACGCACCCGGGCGCCGACCGCATTGAAGATGGCGTTGCCGATCGCCGGCGCCACCCCTGTGGTGGCCGGCTCGCCCAGACCCACGGGGGCATGGTCGCTGTCCACGAAGGCGATGCTGAGGTCGGGCACGTCGCTCATCCTCAGGGGGGTGTAGGCGCCCAGGTTGGTCTCCTGGATGCGTCCGTCCCGGAAGGTCGCCCCCTCGTGGAGGGCGAGGCTCAGGCCCCAGAGGGCGGCGCCCTCCATCTGGGCCCTGGCGCCGTCCGGATGGATGATGGCGCCGGCGTCCACGACGAGGTAAAGCTTCTCGACCCTGACGTCACCGGTCTTGCGATCGACGCGGACCCTGGCTGCGCAGGCCGTCCAGGTCGGCATGTCCCGCTCCTGGCCAAAGGTGGTGGCGAGGCCCAGCCCGACACCCGCCGGCAGCTTTCCGCCCCAGCCCGCGGCCTTGGCGACCTGCGCCAGGACGGCGGCCTGGCGCTTCGCCCCGCCTGTGGAATTCGGCGCCGACCCGGTGTTGCGACCCGCCCCGTCGAGCATCTTCAGGCGGAAGGCGAGGGGATCCCGTCCCGTGGCGTGGGCGGCCTCGTCCATGGCGCATTCCACCGCCCAGTTCGTCCATCCCGGACCAACCGAGCGCAGCCAGCCCGGGCGGAAGGCCCGGTTCGCCAGGTCATTGGACAGGGCTCGCACCCGGTGTGCGCCAACGTTGTACCAGTGGTTGGCGCCGTTGATCGCGAAGGGATCAAAGGGTTGGTCGTTCGCACCCTTAGGCATGAAGAAGGGCGCCATGACCTCCGTGGGCCACCCCGCGGCCGCGGCGTGATCCATGGCCGTGACCCGGCCGCCCTCGCCAAACGCCATCCGCACCCTCTGCACCGAGGGCGAGCGGAAGCTGTCGAAGAGGGTGTCGTCCTCCCGGGTGAAGACCAGCTTAACCGGCTTGCCGAGGGCCTTGGCCGCAAGGGCCGCAGGCACGGCGTAGTCCCCGTTCAGGCGTCGTCCGAAGCCGCCGCCGAGCAGGTAGGTCTTCAGCACGATGCTGGCCTCGGGACGTCCCAGGGCCTTGGCCAGGGTGGGCAGGATCAGGGACTGCCACTGGTTCCCGGTGTGGATCTCGAAGACGCCGTTGCGCTCGAAGGCCAGGGCGTTGAGCGGCTCCATCTGGAAGTGCAGGGCGGCGTCCGTCGCGTACTCCGCCTCGAAGGTCGACTTCGCCCCGGCGAAGGCCGCCTCCACCCCGGGATCTGCAACGACCAGGGAGCCTGCGGACTCATCGGCGATCAGGGCCCGGGCCCGGGCCTCAAGGTCGGCGTCGGAGACCTTCGCCGTCGGACCGTTCTCCCAGGTCACCTGGAGGGTCCGCACGGCGCGGTCCGCCGCCACAAAGCTGTCGCCGAGGGCCAGGACCCAGCCCGGGACCGTACCCGAGGGATCGTCGAGGACCAGGTGCCCCCGATAGCCCGGGACGCCCTTTGCTCCGGACTCGTCCACCGAGACGACCCTGGACTCGTTCCGCGTCGGCGGCAGGACCGGCCGGGCATAGACCATGCCGGCGATCTTCGCGTCGATCCCGAACACCGCAGACCCGTTGGTCTTTGCGGGGATGTCCCTGGCCCGGAACTCACCGCCGATCAGCCGCCGCTCGGCCGCGGGCTTGATCGGCAGGGCGGCCAGTTCCTTCTCGGTGAAGCCTGTGCGCAGGCCGCCCTTCGCGACGATGTCGCCATAGCTGACCGACCGCTTGCCGGCGAGGACCGCGCCCTTGCGGGCGATGCAGGACGAGGCCGGGACGCCGAGGATCTTCGCGCCGGCCTCGATGAGGGCGATCCGCCCGGCGGCGCCCGCCTGGCTCAGGAAGGGATAGCTCTGCCAGACGGACCAGGACCCGCCCGTGACCATCAGGCCCCACTTGGGGTCGGTGTCCACGTGGACGATGCGGACCTTGTCCCAGTCGGCTTCCAGTTCCTCGGCGACGATGCGCGCCAGGGCCGTGCCCACGTGCTGGCCCATCTCCGCGCGGACCACGTTCACGGTCACGATCCCCCTGGCGTCTATGGCGTACCAGAGGCTGGGCTCGAAGGCCGCTGCGCCGGCATAGGGTCCCATGGAGACGGCGGCCTCGGCGGCGGCGGCGAAGCCGAAGGCCGCGCCCGCGGCGCCGGCGGCGATCAGGAACCGGCGGCGGCCGGGATCGGGCAGCGAGGGGCCGCTCATGACCGCGCCTCCGCCTTGCGGGCCGCCCCGCCGCGGGCGCCCTTTCGGGCGGCCAGTTTCACGGCCTTGCGGATCCGGACATAGGCCATGCAACGGCAGAGGTTGCCGTCCATGGCCGCCTCGATCTCGTTGTCGGTCGGGTTGGGATTGGCCGAGAGCAGCGCCGCGGCCTGCATGATCTGTCCCGACTGGCAGTATCCGCACTGGGGCGCCTGGGCCTCGATCCAGGCGGCCTGGACCGGGTGGACCCTGCCGGCGCCGAGTCCCTCGATGGTCGTGACGGACATTCCCTCAACGGCGCTGACCGGCGTCAGGCACGAACGAACCGCCTGGCCGTCTACGTGCACCGTACAGGCGCCGCACTGGCCGACGCCGCAGCCGAACTTGGTTCCGGTGAGGCCGAGTTCATCCCGAAGCACCCACAGAAGTGGCGCATCGTCCGGGCCTTCAGCCTCAATCTGTCGTCCATTGACACTGAACTTCGGCATGACGCTCCCTTCCCCTTGGTTCCTTCCCTAGGGGCAGGCTGCTCCCGGCCGGCGCGTCTGTCCAGCCCCCTCACGGAAAGGTCAGGCGCGGAAGAGGTCGACGAGATCTCCGATCCAGGCCTTCAGAAGGTCCTTCTTGTCGGTCGAGGTCCGGCCGTGGCGCACCACGATGAGGTCGAGGTCGGGGACGAGGACCGTGAACTGGCCTTCATGCCCGTTTGCAGAGAAGGATCCCGGACCGCCAAGGTCCAGCCACCAGTGCGCGCCATAACGCCCGTCCGTGACGCCGGGCTGCTGGTAGGTGGGCGTACGGGCGTAGTCCACCCAGCCCTCCGGCAGGATCCGCCGGCCATCCCACGTCCCGTCGCGCAGGTAGAGCAGGCCGAAGCGGGCGAAGTCGCGGCCGCTTGCGAAACAGAAGGACGATCCGATGAAGGTTCCCGCGGGATCGAACTTGGGGATCGGCGTCCTCATCCCAAGGGGGTCGAAGAGGCGCTCCCGCATGAAGCCCGCGAAGGCCTCGCCGCGCAGGCCGGTCACATCCGACAAGATTCGGCAGAGGATGTTGGTCGTGCCTGACGAGTAGCTGAAGAAGGTCCCCGGCGCATGAATCCGGGGCTGGCTTGCGGCGTAGCGCGCCACGTCCGTCCTGCCTGTCCCCCACATCATCTCTATGGTGTCGGAGGGCTTGTCCGGCTCATAGACCTCGTCGAATTTCAGCCCGCTGGACATCCGGAGAAGCTGGTCGGTGGTGATGGCCCCACGGGGATCCCCGGCCTTCCTCCACTCCGCCACAGGCGCTGGCGCCGCAATGTCCAGAAGACCGTCGCCGACGGCGATCCCCACCAGGGCGTGGGTGATGCTCTTGGCCATGGACCATGACAGGCAGGTGGCCTGCGGGCCGTGTGCAGGTCCATACCGTTCGAGGATGAGGCGGCCGCCCTGTACGATCACCAGGGCATGGGTTTCGTCAAAGTCGTCGAAGCCTCGCTGCAGCAACGGGTCGAGACGATCCTGGTCAACCGCGCCGGGCAGTTCGGCCCGGGGCCAGTCCAGGGTCGGCCAGGGCGTTCCCGCGGGCTGGAGAGGGAGGGCAGGGGCCTCCTGCGGGCCGGCGCCGGTCACAGGGCGAGAGCCCGGACGTCTTCCACCTCCTCAGGCGTGAGGATCCACTCCGCACACTTGGCGTTGGCCTGGACCTGCTCCGGGCTGGTCGCCCCGGCGATGACGGAACTGACGGCGCCGTGCCCGAGCAGCCAGGCGAAGGCCAGGTCCAGAATCCGCCGGCCGCGCTGTTCCGCCCAATGCTCAAGGGCTTCGAGCCGGTCAAAGTTCCGCTCGCTCAGAGCTGCAGCGCCGCGCTTGCCCCAGGCCGCAAGCCGCGTGCCCTGGCGCGGGGTTTCCCCTCGCCGGTACTTGCCGGTCAGGAAGCCGCTGGCGAGCGGAAAATAGGGCAGAAGGCCCAGACCGAACCGGGCGCAGGCAGGAAGAACCTCCCGCTCCACCCCTCGCTCGAGGAGGCTGAAATTGTTCTGCGCCGAGACGAAGCGCTCAAGACCGTTTGTCCGCGAAATCCAGTCTGCGTCCGCGATCTGCCAACCCTGAAAGTTGGAGTTGCCGATGTAGAGCACCTTCCCGGCCCGAACGAGGTCGTCCAGGGCGCGGAGGGTTTCCTCGATGGGCGTGTCGCGATCCGGCACATGCATCTGGTAGAGATCGATCCGGTCGGTCCGGAGCCTCTTCAGGCTATCCTCGACCGCCTTGACGATGTAGCGCCGCGAGCCGCCCTTCAGATAATCGCCTTCGCCCATCGGATTGGCGAATTTGGTGGCGAGAACGACCTGGTCCCGCTTGCCCTTCAGCGCCTCGCCGAGAAAGGTTTCCGATCTGGAAGCGCCATAGATATCCGCCGTATCGAAGAAATTGACGCCGCAGTCCAGGGCGGCGTCGACCACCATGCGGGTCTGCGCCTCGTCGATGCGCATTCCGAAATTGTTGCAGCCCAGCCCGATTACGCTGACCTTCAGCCCGCTGTCGCCCAGCCGTCGCAGCTCCATTGCATCCTCCCGCAACCGTTCGACCGGCAAAGCCTAGGTCACGCGGATCGAACACGCCAGAGCCGCCGGCCACAGCGGAAGGCCGGAGCCGGATCGACCCCTTCGCCGCTTCGAGCCAGCCGGATCAGATCGCCCGCGCCAGCCTCAGGGCCTCGGTATTCTCGGTCGCCGCCCGGCGAAGGTTCAGCGCCTCAAAATCAGGGGCGGAGTCGATCTCACCTTCGCCATAGGCGAAATCCTCATCTTCGGTTTCCAGAGGGGCGAGCCAGGGTCGATGGTTCATGACGACCTCCCAAGGGGATGACGAAGGCAAGTTAAGGACGGTTAACCTTTTTTCGCCAAGGGCCTCCCCGTGAGTCTCACATACTCTTGAAC
>JBJTEN010000039.1:0-6311 GCA_046092925.1 Phenylobacterium sp.
TGCGGCGGGTGCTATTCGGCGCCTTCACCAGGCCTCGGGTTCTCGGAGGTCGTCGGGTCACAAAACGGCGCGGGTGCGCCAGCCCGCGCCGACTCGGACGACTCGACGAAGAACCCCGTCAAGGCGCGGGCAAACTAGCCGAACCGGGGACTGTTCGCAAACAGCGCCGCTTTCCGTTGCGGACCGGCGATGCAGGCGATAGACAGCCTGAGTAGCGCGTGTTTGGGAAAACCATGACCACCTTCGAAAAGCGTGAGCGGGGGTTCGAGAGCAAGTTCGCCCTCGACCAGGAACAGGAATTCAAGGCGACCGCCCGGCGCAACCGGATGCTGGGCGAATGGGCCTCGGGCCTGATGGGCCTTCAGGGCGATCAGGTCGCTGAATATGCGCGGGCTGTGGTGAAGTCCGATCTAGAGTTGCCGGGCGAGGACGACGTGCTTCGCAAGGTCTTCGAGGACCTCAAGGGGGCGGGCGTCGCGATGTCTGAGGGCGATGTCCGCAACAAGATGGGCGAGCTCCTCGCCATCGCCCGCCAGCAGATCCGCGACGGCGTCTAGGCGTTCCCGGACGCATCTCCATCCGGAAGCATCGGCTCGGTCAGTCGCCGAAGACCCGGGCGAAGACAGTGTCGACGGCCTTGAAATGGTAGCCAAGGTCGAACAGGTCGGCCAGTTCGGCGTCTGACAGGTGGGGCCTGACGATGGGATCCGCCTTGAGGAAATCCATGAAATCCCCTTCGCCGCGCCAGACCTTCATGGCGTTGTTCTGCACGGCGGCGTAGGCCGCCTCGCGGGCCAGGCCCTTCTGGGTCAGGGCCAGCAGGACCCGCTGGGAGTGCACCAGGCCGCCCAGGCGGTCGAGATTGCGCAGCATGTTCTCTGGATAGACCACCAGGCGCTCGATCACCCCGGCCAGCCGGCGCAGGGCGAAATCGAGGTGGACGGTGGTGTCCGGCGCGATGGCGCGCTCGACGCTGGAATGACTGATGTCGCGTTCATGCCAGAGGGCGACGTTTTCCAGGGCGGGGGTCACCGCCGAACGGATCAGGCGCGCCAGGCCGGTCAGGTTCTCGGTGAGGATGGGGTTGCGCTTGTGCGGCATAGCGCTTGACCCCTTCTGGCCGGGATCGAAGGGCTCCTCGGCCTCCAGGACCTCGGTGCGCTGGAGGTGCCGGATCTCCACCGCCAGCCGCTCGATGGCGCTGCCGGCGACGGCCAGGGCGGCGAAGTAGGCGGCGTGCCGGTCCCGCGGGATGACCTGGGTCGAGACCGGCTCGACCGCCAGCCCCATCTTCTCGGCGACATGGGCCTCGACCTCCGGGGCGACGTTGGCGAAGGTGCCCACCGCGCCCGAGATGGCGCAGGTGGCGATCTCCGCCCGGGCGGCGACCAGCCTCTGGCGGGTGCGCTGGAACTCGGCGTAGTGGCCCGCCAGCTTCAGGCCAAAGGTGGTGGGCTCGGCGTGGATGCCGTGGCTGCGCCCCACGCAGGGGGTCATCCGGTGTTCCATGGCCCGCCGCTTCAGAGCGGCCAGGACAAGGTCCACATCCTCGATCAGCAGGTCGGTGGCCCGGGCCAGCTGGACGGCCAGGGCCGTGTCGTTCACGTCCGAGGAGGTCATGCCCTGGTGCAGGAAGCGGGCCTCCGGACCCACCAGCTCGGTGACATGGGTCAGGAAGGCGATGACGTCGTGCTTCACCTCGCGCTCGATCTCGTCGATCCGGTCGACGTTGAAGATCACGCCCCGGCCCTTCTCCCAGATCGTCCGGGCGGCCTCCTTCGGGATCACGCCCAGCTCGGCCATCTTGTCGGCGGCGTGGGCCTCGATCTCGAACATGATGGTGAAGCGCGTCTGGGGCTCCCAGATGCGGGCTAATTCGGGGCGGGCGTAGCGAAGGATCATGAGCCGGGCTTCTAGGCCCAAGCGGCCGCGGATGCAAAGCCGACGGCCGGCCTGCCCCCGCCCGGTCGGAATCGCCGGGTCCCTCGAACCGCCTGTCGCCCCGGGTCGCCGCCTGTGGCTGGCGGGCGCTGGTCGCGGCTCAATCCTCGCCGCGCACCCGGCGCGCTTCAGCCAGGGCCTTCACCAGGCCGATGGAGCCTTGGAAGTAGTGGAGCGCCGCCCAGAGGTAGAAGCAGGTCGAGATGATCACGCCCGAACGGGTCGCCTCCACGAGACTGGTCTGGCAACGGGCCGCCAGCTCTGCGGAAGACCCCGTTGGCGCAACGCCGCCCGGGCAGGCCTGGGTGAAGCTTTCGCCGCCGCCGATCCCCGAAACCATCTGGCTGAGGGAGGCCAGGATTCCCTGGTGGCTCCCCTGGGTGAAGTTGAACTGAGCGAACTGGTCGATGACCCAGCCGGTGAAGGGCGGCCCCCCGCCGAGCGCGAGGAGATTGAGGAAGAACAGCTTGATCGCCGCCGCAGTGGCCCGGCGGCGGGTCTCCACCATGTTCTGCACCACGCCGAAGGTCGGCCCGAGGTAGATGTAGTGGAAGATCCCCGGGATCAGGAGGATCAGGGCGGCGGTCTGCCAGGACGGCTGCAGATAGGCGAGGATGTAAATCGGCGTCGCGATGGCGAGCCCGATGGCCGGGGTCAGGGCGTACCAGCGGGGGCTCCTCAGGGCGAGGCGATCCGTCACCACGCCGCCGAGAAGGGGCCCGATGCCTGCTGATATACCCCCTACGAGGCCTGTGATCAGACCTACCTCGGCGTAGTCCAGGCCGAACGCCCGCGAGAAGTAGGGCGGCAGGAACTGTCCGGAGCCATATGACCCGAAGGAGGCGATGGTCACGCCGAGCAGCATGTGCAGAACCGGCGACTTGCCGAAGAGCGTCTTCACGATCGCCCAGAGCTCCCTCATCTCTCCGCCCATGGAGAAGGGCGGATGGGCGGCGAGGGAGGCTCCGCCATCTGGCTCAGAGTGCCCCCTCGGAGGCTCCTTGATCAGCAGCTTGATGGCGATGGCGACCAGGATGCCCGGCAGGCCTACGAGCATGAAGGCCGCTCGCCAGGAGAAGTTCTGGGCCAGCCAGCCGCCGGCCACGGCGCCCAGCATGGTCCCGATGGGGATCCCCAGGGCGTAGACCGCCAGGGCGCTGGCCCGCTTCTTGGGTTCGAAATAGTCGCTGATCAGCGAGTGCGCCGGCGGGTTCAGCCCCGCCTCCCCGAAGCCGACCCCGAAGCGGTAGGCCGCCAGCATGGCGAAGCTGGTCGCCGTGCCGCAGAGCGCGGTGAAGCCCGACCAGATCACGATGGCCGCGGTGATGATGTTCACCCTGGAAAAGCGTTCCGCCAGCCGGGCGATGGGTATGCCCAGGGTGGTGTAGAGAAGGGCGAAATAGAGCCCGCCCAGCAGGCCCAGCTGGGTGTCGGTGATCTTCAGATCGACCTTGATGGCCTGGCCAATGGTCGAGATGATGGTGCGGTCGACGAAATTGAACGTATAGGCGACCACAAGCAGGCTCAGGACCACGCTCTTGTAGCTGTTGGTGTAGACGGGCCGTTCCGCAGCCTGCGGCTGCGCTTCAAGCGTTGACATGAACTTGTTTCCCCCCGGCGCAAGGCCGCTTCCCGCATCGACTGTAGCCGCTGGACCGGCGAGGGGAAGGGGGTGCGTCACTTCCCGGCGTGGCCGCTAGGGGCTAGATGCCGTTGATGCCCGAGTGGATCTCCGACGCAGACGACCCGCGGATCGCCGGATACCGGGATGTCCGGGAGCGGGACCTCGTCGGCCGGCGCGGCCTCTTCATGGCGGAAGGCCTGGTGGTCCTGCGCGCGCTCCTGGAGAGCCGGATCGCCGAGCCGGTCTCGATCCTGGTGGCCGAGTCGCGCCTGAGCGCCCTTTCCGGCCTGCTGGGGACCGCGCCAGAGGGGCTTCCCGTCTTTGTCGCTCCGCAGGCTGTCATGGACCGCATTGTCGGCTTCCCGATCCACCGGGGGATTCTTGCACTGGGCCGCAAGCCCGGGCCCGGCGACCTGGCGTCCATTCTCCGCAAGGCGGATGGGGCGGCCCTGGTCCTCGCCCTGTCCGGGATCTCGGACCATGACAACATGGGAGGGCTGTTCCGCAACGCCGCAGCCTTCGGGGTCGACGCCGTGGCGCTGGACTCGGACTGCTGCGATCCGTTTTACCGCAAGGCCCTGAGGGTCTCTGTCGGCGGGGTCCTGAAGACGCCCCATGTCCGTCTCAGCCCCGATGCGGATCTGGTCGGGAGCCTGCAGGCCCGGGGTCTGAGGGTCCTGGCGCTCACTCCGGCCGGAGAAAGGCCCCTGGCCTCGATCCGGGGCGGCGGCCGGCTGGCGGTGCTTCTGGGGGCCGAGGGGGCCGGCCTGTCTCCGGAGGTCCTTTCGCGGTGCGAGACCGTCCGGATACCCATGGCCGCCGGATTTGATTCCCTGAACGTCGCCACAACCTCGGGTATTGTGCTTCATCACCTCCGGAGCAGGTCGACAGACGCAGGATGAGCCCCGAATGAACGCCTTGGTCGAGCAACCGGAGTTCAAGCTCCTCCTGGCCCTGGGCATTGGTCTCCTGGTCGGTGTCGAGCGGGAGCGCAGCAAGGGCGACGGACCCACCCGCGGGGCGGCGGGCCTTCGCACCTTCGCCCTGACAGGTCTGGTGGGCGGCGTTGCGGGACTGTTCGGCCAGCCGCTCCTGACCGCCGTCGCCGGACTGTTCGTCGCCGCCGCCGCCGTCGCCTCCTATCGGCGCTCGCGTCCGGATGATCCCGGTCTCACCACCGAGGTGGCGATGTTCGCGACCTTCCTGCTCGGGGTCATGACCGCAGACCGCCCCCAGGCGGCGGTGGCGGCCGGCGTGGTCATGGCGGTACTGCTGGCCGCCAGGGCGCCCCTCCAGGCCCTGGTCCGGGACGTGCTGACCCAGAGGGAGCTGATGGATGGTCTGGCCTTCGCCATCGCCGCCCTGGTGATCCTGCCCCTTCTTCCCGACCGGGCCATCGATCCGCTTGGCGTGCTGAACCCCTTCTCGCTCTGGCGACTGGCGGTGGTGATGATGGGGCTCAGCGCCCTGGGTTACATCGCCCAACGGCTTGAGGGCGGGCGCCGGGGTCTGTTCCTGGCCGGACTCGCCGGAGGACTCGTCTCCTCGACCGCAACCATAGCCGGCATGGCCCGGCGGGCCCGGGAGACCCCCTCGCTGACAGCGCCCGCCGCCGCCGCAGGGGTCGCCTCCATGCTGTCATCGATGGTTTACATGGCGGTCCTGCTGGCCACCCTGCGACCCCAGATCCTGGCTGCACTGGCCGCGCCGCTCTTGCTGGGCGGCGGCGTCCTCCTGGCCTATTCGCTGTTTCTGTCCCGGGGCGGGACCCCGGGGTCGGGCGCGGACGGCGCCAGCGGCCGGGCCTTTGACCTGACCACCACCGCCTTCTTCGTCGGCCTGGTCGCCGCCTGCACGCTCCTGAGCCGGCTGCTGGAGATCTGGCTCTGGGACAGGGGCGTCCTTGCCGGCGCGGCCGCCACAGGTCTGGCCGACGCGTACGCTGCGGCCCTGTCGGTGACGGGGCTCGCCGCAGCCGGAAAGCTGACGGATGCTGTCGCCGTGCTGGGTGTCCTGATCGCCCTTGTCGCCAACATGCTGATCAAGGCGCCGACGGCCTGGGTGCTCGGCGGGCCGGCCTACGGGATCCGGGTGGGCCTGGGCGCGCTGCTCCTGTCGGGCGGCATCCTCGCAGGCGCTGCAGCCGGCGGGCTGCTGTCGGGTTGACGCGCGGCGCTTGTCAAAGGCCGCGCCGGGGAGATAGAGCCTTGCCGGACCCGGCGGCTGAGCCGGAGTGATTTCAGAGCCTTACGGAGCCCCCCATGGCGATTGACGCGGCGACCGTGCGCAAGGTCGCCAGACTGGCGCGGATTGCCGAACCCGAGGCCCGGATCGAGCCTCTCGCCTGGGAGCTCAGCGGAATCATGGACTGGATCGAGCAGCTGGCCGAGGTTGACGTCGACGGGGTGGAGCCCATGACGTCGGCCGTCTCCCGGGCCGCGCCTCTCCGGGACGACGTGGTCACCGAGGGCGGTGATCCCGAGCGCGTCCTCGCCAACGCCCCCCGCCGCGCCGGCGACTTCTTCGTGGTCCCCAAGGTGGTCGAGTGATGTCCGGACTGACCGACCTGACCCTCCGCGCCGCCCTCGACGGCCTCGCCGCCGGGACCTTTTCGTCCGAGGAGCTGACCCGCGCCAGTCTGGCGACCTTGCGCACGGTCGCCGCGTCAATCGCCATGGGGGGCTCCGTAAGGCTCTGAAATCACTCCGGCTCAGCCGCCGGGTCCGGCAAGGCTCTATCTCCCCGG